>CAMCJO010000089.1 GCA_945875135.1 uncultured Porphyromonas sp. | reverse complement strand
TTTTTCTATCTATGCCCCCTGAGACCGTTGACTTTTGCAACAGTCTCCCCTATCACCAGCGAATCGGCTCGTAGCCGTATCGCTGTAGGTAAGCATTGGCCTTGGAAAAGTGCCGGCAGCCGAAGAAGCCCCGGTGAGCCGACAGCGGACTAGGATGTGGTGCCTCGAGGATGAGGTGCTTCTGGCGGTCTATCAGTGCCCGCTTACAGCGCGCATAGTTGCCCCAAAGCATGAAGACAAGATGCTCCCTCTGTCTACTCAGTAGCGAGATAACCTGATCGGTGAAGGTCTCCCACCCGTGTCCCTGATGCGAGCCTGCTTCGTGTGCTACGACCGTGAGCGTAGCATTCAGCAAGAGGACACCCTGACTGCACCAGGGCGTCAGATGCCCGCCGACGATCTGCGACGGATGCCCTAGATCGGAGGAGATCTCAGTCAGTATGTTGCGCAGGCTGGGTGGCACCTCGACACCCTCTGGCACAGAAAAGGCTAGTCCCTCGGCTTGCCCCACCCCGTGGTAAGGATCTTGCCCGAGAATGACAACCCGCACATCTTCAAAGGGACAAAGGTCAAAAGCCCGAAAGATCTGTCCTCCAGGTGGGTAGATCCTCTTCGTCTGGTACTCCGAGCGCACAAAAGAGGTTAAAGTCTCAAAGTAAAACTTCTCAAACTCCTCCTCCAGCACCCGATGCCAGCTAGGCTCTATGCGAACATTCATACGATACGGCTCTTTAGTTTTATCAAAAAGCTAAGCGAGCCTCCTCTGAGCAACGATACTAATGTCGCTACTAGAGAAGACTCGCATATAATGATCGGTAAGCTACGACTACTTGCCCCAGCGCTTGATGACAGCCTCCTGAAGCATCTCTCTAAACTTAGGATGTGCGATGCCTATGAGAGCCTCAGCACGCTCACGAGCCGTCTTGCCACGCAGACGCGCTACGCCATACTCTGTAACGACATAGTCCACGTCGTTGCGACCCGTCGTGATGGCTGCGCCCTCGGCTAGGATAGGTACGATACGGCTAATCTCGCCGCCCTTGGCAGTAGAAGCGAAGGCGAGGATACTACGCCCGCCCTTAGAGCGTCTAGCACCACGCATGAAGTCCACCTGACCACCAGAGCCACTCAGCATGCTGTAGCCGATGCTCTCAGCATTAACCTGACCGAGCAGATCGATCTCTAGGCAAGAATTGATCGAGACCATGTTGTCGATGCTAGCCACGACAAAGGGATCATTCGTATAGCTCACAGGATACATCTCAACCTCCTCATTGTGGTCAAAGAAGTCGTACAGCTCCTTCGTACCCATCGCAAAGGCCGTGACCACCTTGTTAGGGTTGCGCGTCTTACGCTTGCCCGTGATGACACCCTCACGCATCAGCTTCATAACACCATCGGTGATCATCTCCGAGTGGATACCTAGATCCTTGCGATCCTTAAGATTGCTCAGGACAGCATCGGGGATAGCACCAATGCCTAGCTGTAGCGTGTCGCCATCCTTGATCATGGATGCACAGATCTCACCGATCTTGCGCTCTATCTCACCAGGTACAGCGGGGGGCACCTCAGGTACAGCCGTACTCACCTCGATGATATGATTCAGCTTCGTCACATGGATCAGGTTGTCGCCACCGATGAAGGGGAGCTGATCATTGACCTCTGCGATTACGACACGAGCAGCATCGGTAGCTGGCTTGGTATAGTCACACGAGAGACTGAAGGAGCAGTAACCCTCTTCATTGGGTCTGGTCAACTGGACGATAGCAACATCTACAGGATAAAAGCCATCGGTAAAGAGCCCTGGCACCTCATGGAAGTGGCAGGGGAAGAAGTCCACCAACCCCGCACGGCACGCCTTGCGCGCGTTGGCCTCGAGGAAGTTGATCTTGAGATTGAAGTGCTGCGCTATCTCCGGTGTGAACTGGTACCCAGCACCATAATACAGGACGTGAAAGATATTACCTGTGGGTAGCTCTGCGACATGCTCCATCATACTCTTGAGGATTGTATCTGGCGCAGCAACCGCATGACCTATGACAATGTTACACCCCTCTGTGAGCTCCTTCTTGAGAGCCTCTAGGGGGGTGGTCAGATGGGATTGATAATAGGACTTCCAGTCCTGATTCTTTTGCATAGTGTGTCTTGCTTATCTGTTGTTTGAAATGATGTATATACTTAACCCTTGGAGGCGCAACCCCGCTCATAATGAACTTAGAGCGAGGAGCGCATCGAGCTTTGTCGGGTACAAAGATACAAATTATTACGGAAGCGACTTACTCGTAAGCCAGCTCCAGGATCTGTCGTACGATCTCGGGCGTCATATTCTGATGCTCACCGAGCACGGTGCCACGCTCCGTAAAGCGACGCACCACCTCGTCGATCACCTCGTGAGGAACCTCCGCATCGCGTAGCGTGACCGAGAGGCCGAGCTTGGCAAAGAACTGCTTCGTCGCCTCGATAGCTGCCGTGATAGCGTGCTCCTCGCCTTGGCACGCCTGAGGGGTAAAGCCCCAGATACGAGACGCATACTGGAGGAGCTTGTCCTGCTTGCCTAGATGGCGCATCACCTGCAGCGTAGCGGGCAGGATGATCGCGAGCGTGTGTCCGTGTGTCAGTCCCGTCAGGGCGGTCACCTCGTGACCTATGTAGTGCGTACTCCAGTCTTGGTCCACGCCCCACGAGAGGTAGCCATTGAGCCCGACAGTAGCGCAGAGCATGAACTCACCCATCAGGTCGACATCCTGATGATTGTGCGTCAGCCCCGGAGCGATCTCAATGAGCGTGTGTAGCACCCCCTCGGCCATACGATCCATCAGCAGCGGACTGTGCATCGTCGTCATGTACTGCTCCATAACATGGACGAAGGTATCGGCTATACCACACGCTACCTGATAAGGCGGTAGAGAGGTCGGTACACGAGGGTCTAGGATGGAGAATTGTGGATGCTTGCTTGAGAACGAATACTTCTCCTGCGTCTCACGACAAGAGATGACCCCGCCGCTATTCATCTCCGATCCCGTAGCGGGGATCGTGAGTACGACACCGAGCGGTAGATGCTCGCCCCTATGCTTGCCAGCACGAACTATATCCCAGGGGTCCTGGTCACTGCACATTGCAGCAATGATCAGCTTGCTCGCATCGATGACAGAGCCGCCACCCACAGCTAGGACAAAGTCGCACTGCTCCTGACGCCCCAGCTGGACAGCCTTACGGATCGTCTCGACCGTAGGATTGGACTCGATGCCCCAAAACTCGGTCACCGAGCGGCCCTCTAGTGCTTGACAAACGGCGTCGTAGACGCCATTGCTTCGTATGCTACCACCGCCCATCACGAGGAGGATGCGGTAGTGTGGGTCAATGAGCCGAGAGAGCTCGGCTATGCGACCTTCGCCGAAGACAAGCTTCGTGGGATTGTAGTATGTGAAGGGTTGTATCATGCTTCTTGGTAGATTAAAGTGTGAATAAATAGGCGCATCGCCTTACTAGTAGCAAAGATACGAGTTTAGTTCATTATCTTCAGGTAAAGCTGGTCGATGATGCCGTCCGCGACGCCAATCGTTGGCACAATCACCTGATCGGCGTGTAGGGCCGTAACGACTCTGGTGAAAAGCTCACCCGCTGGGACGATCACATCGGAGCGGTCGGGCTTTAGATTAAAGCGGGTCATCCGCTGCTCATCTGTCAGTGCCGCCAGCGTCTCGTAGATCTCTTGCAGCGCCTCGGCTGAGATAAAGCGGGTGTCCGGCTTGGTAAGGTCGGTCGTACCGTTGAGCCGAGCGAGCCGGTTGATATTGCCACCCGTACCAACGATGGTCGTAGCTCCATACTGGCTATACAGTTCCGCGAGGTACTGGTCGAAAGCCTCGAAGGTCGCTTCTCGCACTACCCCACTCAGCATACGCACCGTACCGATGTCAAAGGAGCGTGTAGCGACAGGCTCTCCGCCCACATAGAGGTTTAACTCGGTGCTACCTCCGCCCACATCCATAAAGAGGTAGTTACGATCTGTCGTGACGATGCGGTGCACCTTGCTCTGCGCCACGAGAGCCGCCTCCTCCTCACCAGAGATCACTTCTATCTGTATACCGGTCTTGCGCAGCACCTTGTCCACAATCTCCTGAGCATTGCTCGCCTCGCGCATCGCTGAGGTAGCACAGGCGCGGTAGTGAGCCACATCATATATCTTCATCAGATGCTTGTAGACCTTCATGAGAGAGAGTATATCACGCTGCTTCCGCTTAGATATCTGCCCCGAGATAAAGGCGTCTTCACCTAGTCGGAGTGGCACACGCAGGAGCTGCACCTTGCTGAGAGGCTGCTCGGAGAGGTCACTATTGACGCACTTGATGAGAAGCCGCACGGCATTCGAACCGATGTCGATGGCGGCGAGGTTGAGCTTTCTCATATCTTCGTATCAGTGTCTATGTCTTGCTGTAGGTAGTAAGCGTAGAGGTCGGTCTGCGAGCGGTACCATGGCATCGGAGCATCCTCACGCCGAGGACGACCGTCGTGACTATTGACGTAGTGTCCCTGCGAGACATCTTGCAGACCGCACGCCACAATGTGATGCAGATCTCGCTGTATCTCCTTGTCGTAGACAGGAGCCACCACCTCGATACGCCGGTCTAGGTTGCGCTGCATCCAGTCGGCAGAGCCAATGAAGTAAAGCGGATCGTCATTATTGCAAAAGATAAAGATGCGCGAGTGCTCCAGATAGCGATCTATGATGCCGTAGACACGAATGTTTTCGCTCACTCCCTTGACACCCGGCACCAGCGAACAGTTACCACGCACCAAGAGGTCAACGTCCACTCCCGCCTGAGAGGCTGCGTAGAGACGCTTGATGAGGGCTGGGTCAACGATGTGATTCACCTTGACCATAATGTAGGCAGGCTTACCCGCGAGCTTGTTTTTGATCTCCCGATTGATCAGAGCGGTAAAGCGACGACGCATATCATTTGGCGAGACCAGTAGCTCCTTAAAGTGGGTATCTAGGTAAGGCTTTTCGATGTACTTAAAGACATCTGCCACCTCCCTCGCCACACTCTTATTGGCCGTCATAAGCATCACATCGGTGTAGACACGCGCTGTGCCCTCGTGCATATTGCCCGTACCGATGCAAGCTATATCTCCATGACGGGTCGTGATATGAACCAGCTTGCTATGTATCTTGAGCGTCTCAGGGCCAAAGAGCACATTGATGCCCGCCTCAATCATCTCCTTAGCCCAGGCTATATTGCTCTCCTCGTCAAAGCGCGCCAGCAGCTCCACGACGACCGTCACCTTCTTGCCATTCTTAGCCGCAGCGATCAGGGCGTTGATCACGTTCGAGTCCTTGGCGACACGGTAGAGCGTACACTTGATCCCACGTACCTCATCGCTAATAGCAGCCTCACGTAGGAGACGCAGGAAGCGGTTGAAGCTGTGATAGGGGAAGTGCAAGTGCCGGTCTTGATGCAGCACTTGATCGATCATACTCTCCGTAAAGTCGATGCCATCACCTAGGATCGGCGTCTGTGGCGGATTGCATAAGTCTTGGCGACCGCACTTAGGGAAGTCCATCAAGTCACGCAGATTGTGGTAACGCCCGCCTGCCACCTTGGCATCGTTACTGTCTAGTCCCGCCTTGCGAAAGATCTTGTTGCGCAGCGAGCCAGGCATATCGGCATCGTAGACCACACGGAGCATCTCGCCCTTGCGACGGCGACGCAACCCCTTGGAGACGCGCTGCACTACACCCACATCGACATCCTCCTCACGAATGTCCATCTCCGCATCCTTGGTAAACTTGAAGGTGTAAGCCTCAAAGTCATTGCACCGCAAGCCCGCAAAGATATACTTAAGGTTGAAGCGGATCACATCATCGAGGAACATGATGCAGACCCTCCCCTCCTCATCGTCTGCTATGCGGATAAATCGGCCGAACTTCTCTACCGGCGCCTTGATGATGCCGACGCTCTGACGCAGTGGTTTGTCGCTCCCTGGCTCCAGCTCTTTCATCTGCACCGCTAGGTAGATCGACTCCTCTATCTGATCTGCCGAAAAGTCCATCTTGCGCAGCGAGAGCGGATTGGTACTCGCACCCAGCTGCCTAATATAGAAGTCAAAGACCTGCTCCTTCTGTCGGGGCGTCAGCTCCAGCTCGTTGACCACTCGTATGCCCTCCTTAGCGAGATCATCCAGTGCTTGTTGAAAGTTCTCCTCAAAGGTCTCAGCATACTCCTTATTGAGCTTGTAGATCTTGCGAAGTGTACGCTCCGCCTCTTTGCGCTGCGGTGCTGACAGATCCTCGTCCTCTGCGATGCGACGTAGCGAAGCCACACGCACACGAAAGAACTCGTCCAGATTGTTTGAGTAGATACCCAGGAAGTTTAGTCTCTCCATCAGCGGGACATCCTTTCGGGCGCTCTCTAGGAGGATGCGCCGATTGAAGTACATCCAGCTTATGTCTCTATCTATGTAGGGGAATTTGTTCACTTTGCGTTTCGTTATCTTGCCCATAAGTTGCGATACATCATAGTATTGGGGCAAATATACTACTTGTATGTTGAGGAGCTGTTAAGGGAGCTTATCCCCCTCCCGCTCTAGTCTCGGCGGAAGATGTCTCGTGTGTAGACCCGCTCAGCGACATCGTCGAGATCCGCATGGTAGCGGTTCGTAATGATAGCCTGAGAGCGAGCCTTAAAGGTCGCTAAGTCGTTCTCCACGAGGCTCCCGAAGAAGGTCGTATGCTGCGCCAGCGTGGGCTCGTAGATGATCACCTTGGCCCCCTTTGCCTTGATGCGCTTCATCACCCCTTGGATCGAGGAGTGGCGGAAGTTGTCGCTGTGGCTCTTCATCGTCAGGCGGTAGATGCCGATGACGCACTCACGCTCTTGCGTCGGGTCGTACTGATTCTCCTCCATATAACTATAGTAGCCCGCCATCTTGAGGACCTGATCTGCGATGAAGTCCTTGCGCGTACGATTGCTCGCCACGATGGCACCGATGATGTTTTGCGGCACAGCATCGTAGTTGGCGAGGAGCTGCTTCGTGTCCTTAGGCAGGCAGTAGCCTCCATAGCCAAAGGAGGGATTGTTGTAATGATCGCCAATGCGAGGATCTAGGCAAACGCCCTCGATGATGCTCTTGCTGTCCAGATCTTTGAGCTCAGCATAGGTGTCCAGCTCGTTGAAGTAAGAGACCCGCAGTGCTAGGTAAGTATTCGCAAAGAGCTTGACCGCCTCAGCCTCCGTCGTACCCATCAGTAGCACAGGCATATCTTGACGAATGGCCCCCTCACGTATCAGCTCGGCAAAGCGCTCTGCACGCTCCCGCTGATGCGCACTCTGCTTGTCATAGCCCACGATAATGCGCGAAGGGTAAAGGTTGTCGTAGAGTGCCTTGCTCTCACGAAGGAACTCTGGTGCAAAGAGAATGTCGTCATAGTCCATCAGCTCACGCAAGTGAGCCGTATAGCCCACAGGCACCGTCGACTTGATCACAATCGTTGCTGCGGGATTGCAGGCACGTACGGCAGCGACCACCGCCTCGACGGCAGAGGTGTTGAAGAAGTTCTGTACCGAATCATAGTTGGTCGGCGTGGCCACCACGACGAAGTCCGCCCCCCGATAGGCCTCCTCGGCATCTAGCGTAGTGCGTAGCTGGAGCTGTCGTGTCGCCAGGTACTCCTCGAGGTAGTCGTCCTGTATTGGGGACTTACGCTGATTGATCAGGTCTACTCGCTCGGGCTGGATATCCACGCCCACGACCTCGTGGTGCTGCGCCAGAAGCACCGCCACCGAGAGACCCACATAGCCCATGCCTGCGACTGCTATCTTCATACGTTGAGAGGTTACATTTTAGTGTCTGGACAAAAATACAACAATTCGTGGATAGCGGCTCATTACTCCCCTATCCTCAATGCCGCAAATCGCTACAGGTCGCATCGTTATTCGTCTTGTCTTGCCACAACGGCCACCCTCCCGCTAATCCTTCTCACTAAGCCTCCATCAAGCTTACACCTCCTCCACCACCCTCGCATCGCACTGATTACGTAACACATACGAGTTCCAAAAACGGTTCCCCTGTCTTACCCTGAAAAAAGTTGACTCGTAAGTAAGATAATTATGAGTACAATGA
>CAMCJO010000088.1 GCA_945875135.1 uncultured Porphyromonas sp. | reverse complement strand
ACGAGAAAAAACTTCGCATTTTACTTGCATATGAACTTAGAAAGCAAAGGGTTACACGTGATGGGGAACACAGATCGCTACTCGTCTAGCCGTGCTACGACGGAGAACAAAGAAACAGCCCCCTCACCTGCTGAGCAGTGAGGGGGCTGATGCGATGAGTGGCTGTGTGTGGGGGGGGGCTGTGTGGCTTTCGCTAAATACTAACCACTAGCCACTAGCCACTAACTACTAGATGCGGAGCCAGCTCCAGAGGTCGCGCAGAGAGGGCTTCTTGCCCGTGAAGAGGATGCCGACACGGTAGATACGTGCGGCTAGCCACGCGATGCCAAAGGCAGTGAGGTAGAGCAGCGCGATGCTGAGGATGAGCTCCCACGTGGCGACGCCATAGGGTAGTCGAACCATCATCACGAAGGGCGATGAGAAGGGAATGATACTGCCCCAGAAGGCCATCGTGCCATCGGGATTGTCCATGCTACCCATAGCGATGTAGAAGCCGAGCATCATGACGAGGACGAAGGGCATCATAAACTGGCTGGCATCTTCGTCGCTCGAGACGCTCGACCCGATCGCTGCAAAGAGCGAAGCGTAGAGGAGGTAGCCCCCGATGAAGTAGACGAGGAGCATGATGATGAGCTGTACGAAGTTGATACTCTGTAGCACCTCTAGACTAGACTGCATCTCGGTGACGGAGTCCATACTCATACCGCCTGCGAGACCGCCCATCTGTGCCGGGTCTAGCTGTGAGAGTGCCGAGAGGTCGTAGACGCCACCCACGGCGACTAGTGAGCCGACGACAAAGATAATCCCCGCAAAGATCAACCAGATAGCGACCTGTGTCAGACCGACGAGGAAGACACCGACCATCTTTGAGATCATCATCTCTATGGGTCGCACGGTGCTGACGATGACCTCCATGATGCGGTTCTTCTTTTCCTCTAGCACACCGCTCATCACCTGTCCCGAATAGTTCGACATAAAGGCGAGGATGATACCCGAGAGGATCATACCGATGACTCCGGCTAGTGTGCCACTAGACTTAGCCTCTTCGCCCTTGGCATCCCACTGATAGGTAGGTACGGATATGGACGTCTCCACATCGTCGATGATTTCGGGGAGACCCTCTATATCGTACTGAGCGATGCGTTGCTCCTTGAGTCGCTCAGTAAAAGCATCGTTGATGTAGCGAACGATACCGTCGGGGAGCTTCTTGTAGGAGTAAAGGCTCCAGCCGTTGGGATTGTTCATCAGCGTGTCTTTTATGTAGAGGACCGCTGAGAGACCCTCCTCCTCGAGCTTCACCTTGTCGGTATAAGCCTCAAGCGGCTCGGAGCTTGGGATGAAGGTGTAGTACTCGTTGTCGGCCAGCACGTCGCTATAGAGTCCCGTCTCGTCAATGACGGCGACATGCTCGTCACTGAGCGAACTCATACTGATGTAGATGACGATAAAGAAGATAGCCGCGATGAGGATGGGGACGAGGAGGGTGGTGACGATGAAGGACTTCTTCTTGACACGCACCATGTATTCTCGCTCGATGAGTATGGAGAGCTTGGAGGGTGATTTCTTTTTCATAAGAGTGGGTCTGGTTAAAGGGTGGTCGTAGCGGGCTGAGCTTGAGCTGTGGTGGTGCGGATAAATATCTCCTGCATGGAGGGTATCTCCTGTGCAACCTCCAGGAGGTGCAGATCGGTGGGAACTAGTCCTGCGAGGGCGCGTACGTCACGCTGCTGCGGGTCTTTGAGGCGGACGCGCATGTCGTGTCCCTCCCGCTTGATCTCGAGTAACTCGATCTGCTGCTCGGTCAGAGATTCGACCCAGTTGGGGCGATAACCCTCGCCCGCTATGAGTAGCGAGGCGACGCCGTCGAAGTGGCTTCGCTTGACCTCGGTCACATCTCCACGGAGTACCACCTTGCTCTGGTTGATGAGGGCGATGTCGTCACAGATCTCCTCGACGGACTGCATGTTGTGCGTGGAGAAGATGACGGCACAGCCGTTGTCTCGTAGCTCTAGGATCTCGCGCTTGAGGAGCTCCGCATTGACTGGGTCGAAACCGCTAAAAGGCTCGTCGAAGATGAGTAGCTTGGGACGGTGAATGACGGTGCAGATGAACTGAACTTTCTGCTGCATACCCTTAGATAGCTCCTCGACCTTACGATGCCACCAGGGCATAATGTCAAACTTCTCAAACCAGTGCTTCAGCTCCTGCTGCGCCTCCTGTCGGGATAGTCCGTGCAGACGAGCCAGGTAGATAGCTTGGTCGCCGACTTTCATCTTCTTGTAGAGTCCACGCTCCTCGGGCAGGTAGCCGATATGGCGTATATCTTCGTAGGTCATCTCCTTGCCGTTGAGTAGTACGGTGCCGCTGTCGGCTAGGAGGATTTTGTTGATGATCTTGATGAGGGTACTCTTGCCGGCGCCGTTGGGACCGAGGAGTCCGAATACGCTATTGGGCTGGACTTGTATGGAGACATCGTCGAGGGCGAGGTGGTTTTTGTATCGCTTGACGATATGCTCTGCTTCTAGTAAGTAGGACATGAGGCTTTAGAGGTTAGAGATTAGAGATTAGACTTTTGAGGTTTGGAGTATGTCGACGGCTCGCTGGTAGGAGGGTATCTCGGCGAGCGGTTTTGCCGTGGCGGTGGCGTAGTCTATCTGCAGGACGAGGTGGGTGAGCCCGTTGGTCATCATCAGGAGCGGTGCGTGGTAGTGCGCATTGTAGCGCGAGATCTGGTTGACCGTCTCTTGAGAGAGTGGCACCTCGGGCGCTTTGCACTCGATGAGCGCGAGGACTCGTCCGCCAGGACCGTAGATCATCGCGTCAAAGCGGTCTTGACGTATGGAGCTGGCGACGAGGCTCTCCACCTGTATGGAGAGGCGCGGGTAGCCTAGATGATCCGTGAGATAGTGCAGGAAGTGCTGGCGCACCCACTCCTCAGGGGTTAGCGCGACCATACTCTGACGATAAACGTCATATATGACCGAACGCCCTGACTGCTCCTCAATGAGAGCAGGGTAGGAGGGTAAGTGGAGTGGTTTCATTAACTTTGCTTCGCACTACTGCTATTAGACGGTGCAAAGTTACCATTTCCACCAATGAAAACAAAGAAAGAGATTGCTACCAATTGGTTAACGAGGTACACCACACGGAGCCTCTCGGAGTTTGCACCACACATACTCCTGACCAACTTCACGAGCTACCTGCAAGCTTTTGCCAAGAAGATCGGCGAGCCGATTCTAGGCGAGAGCGCCTCGATGCCAAACTGTGGCAATGCGGAGATGACGATGATACACATTGGCATGGGCAGTCCCAATGTGGCGACGATCATGGATCTGCTCTCGGCGGTTGAGCCACGGGCAGTGGTTTTCCTCGGGAAGTGTGGCGGGCTCAAGTCACAGCTGACGCTTGGGGACTACGTCCTCCCGATTGCGGCGATACGTGGCGAGGGTACGAGCGATGACTATATGCCTTGTGAGGTGCCGTCGCTCCCTTCCTTTAATGTGCTTAAAGCTTGTAGCAATGCGCTCCTCGAGGCGGGCATATCCTATGCGCCAGGGACGGTCTACACGACGAATAGGCGGCTCTGGGAGCATGACGAACGCTTCAAGGAGTACCTGCGCACGACCCATGCGGACGCCATCGATATGGAGACGGCTACGCTCTTTACGGTGGGCTATGCGAACCGCATCCCGACGGGCGCTCTCCTGATGGTGAGCGATATGCCGATGACACCCGAGGGGGTCAAGAGTGACGAGAGCGATAGCTACGTGACGGCACACTTCGCCGAGCAGCATCTCCAGCTCGGCATCCGCACCGTCGAGAGCCTCCGCCAATCTCCCGAGGAGATGAAGAGTATCGTCTTTGACTGGTAGTAGAGATAAACAATCGCTATGACTGAACTCGTACAGATTAGTGACCTGATCCGGTCGGGTCAACCGCTCCCGCCCCTCGTGCTTGGCTACGGAGAGGAGAGCTACTATATCAATCGCCTAGAGGAGCTGGTCGTCGAGAACTACATTCCTCAGGAGGAGCGCACGACCCAGCTGGTCGTCTACTTCGGCTCTGAGACGACGGCTCCTGAGGTTCTTCAGCAGGCACAGACTTTCTCGATGTTTGCGCCGAAGCGTCTCATCGTCTTGCGTGATGCGCAGGATCTTAAGAAGAGTAGCGTTCTCAAAAAGCCGTACGGCATTGCCGAGTTGATCCGCGATGCGACCACCTTTGCCGAGGGTACCACACTCCTTATATTATACCACGACGCGCTCCCCGCAGCTGCTAAGAAGAATGCGCAGGCGCTTAAGTCGCAGGTGGCGCTCATCGAGTCGACACCCGTCAGACGGGACAACGAACTGAGAGAGGCGATGATCCGGATGGCTGAGGGGCTAGGCTTGCAGCTGGCTCCGCAAGCGATCTCGACACTGATCGAGCGGGTCGGATACGACCTAGAGACGCTCTACTCGGAGCTGCAAAAGCTCGCCATACCCGCCAAGGGCGCTGGCGGACTCATCTCACGTGCTATGGTGCAGCAGATGGTGAGCAAGTCGCGCAAGTACGGTCCCTACGACCTGCTCAATGCGGTGCAGCGACGCAAGGACGACGAGGCACTACAGATAGCACTCGCCATGGCGGAGGACGAAAAGCGATACCCCGTACCGCAGATCGTTGCTTCGCTCTACGGCTTCTTTGCCAATCTGATGGTAGCGCACTACCTGCCGTCCAATAGTCAGAAAAACATACAGGAGGCACTCAACCTGAAGTATGAGTCGATGGCACGCATGTACCAGTCGGCCATGCGCCTCTACTCCAAGCAGCAGACGCTCAACATCATCTCCGCCATACGACGTGCCGATGGTGACGCCAAGGGTGCCCACGGGGTCAACGCCTCAGCACGCACCATCTACCTAGACCTCCTGACGCAGATCTTTGCGCTGAAGTACTAAACGAACGCTCTCGCTCTAGACTTTGCAGGTTACTCCTCTAGTCGACTCTGCAGGGCATACATCTCGTCGCGTAGGCGTGCAGCCTCGACGAAGTTAAGCTCCTTGGCAGCGGCATACATCTGCTTGCGTACCTGCTCGATCAGGTCTGGGAGCTTGTCCTGCGTGAGGTACTCAGCGACAGGTGAGGCGACAGCTATCTCTTCCTCGACATAAGCTTCGGCTTGTGCCGAGGATTTTGTTGTTACATAGCCCTCCTGCGAGAGCGCATTCGTTCGCTTGCTCACCACCTGCGTAGGGGTGATGTTATGCGCCTCGTTGTAGGCTATCTGCTTAGCACGGCGGCGGTTGGTCTCGTCAATGGTCGCCTGCATGCTGTCGGTGATGCTGTCTGCATAGAAGATGACCAGCCCGTGGACGTTGCGGGCAGCACGTCCCGCCGTCTGCGTGAGCGATCGATGCGAGCGCAGGAAACCCTCCTTGTCCGCATCGAGGATTGCCACGAGCGACACCTCGGGAAAGTCCAACCCCTCACGAAGCAGGTTGACCCCGACCAAGACATCGTAAGCCCCTTCACGCAGGCTGTCCATAATCTGGATACGCTCTAGCGTGTCCACATCGCTGTGTATGTAGGCGCACTTGATGCCCGCTCGTATGAGGTAGTCGCTCAGCTCCTCCGCCATGCGCTTCGTCAGGGTCGTGACGAGCGTCCGCTCGTTGCGCTCCGTGCGGATGACGATCTCCTCCATCAGATCGTCCACCTGATGCTCCGTGGGGCGGATCTCGATGGGCGGGTCTAGTAGTCCCGTGGGACGTATCACCTGCTCGACCACCACGCCCTCGCTCATGTTGAGCTCGTAGTCAGCTGGCGTGGCACTGACGTAGATCACTTGGTTGGTTAGATTGACAAACTCGCTAAACTCCAAAGGTCTATTGTCCAAAGCCGCTGGCAGGCGAAAGCCATACTCCACCAAGGTGGTCTTGCGCGCTTTGTCTCCGCCATACATAGCGCGTATCTGCGGTATCGATACGTGGCTCTCGTCGATGACTAGGAGGTAGTCGTCGGGGAAGTAGTCCATCAAGCAGAAGGGGCGCTCGCCCGGCTTGCGACCGTCGAAGTAACGCGAATAGTTCTCAATGCCCGAGCAGTAGCCCACCGCCTTGATCATCTCCAGATCGTAGGAGACCCGCTCGTAGAGTCGCTTCGCCTCAAAGAGATGCCCCTCGCGCTCCAGCTCTGCCGTGCGGTCGGCCAGATCCTTTTTGATCTCCACGATAGCACGCTGCGTCTGATCCTCCGTTGTCACAAAGAGGTTGGCGGGGTAGATGCGTAGACTATCCAGTGTCCCCTGGCTCTCAGCCGAGACAGGGTCAATAATCGTAATTCGATCAATCTCGTCATCCCACAGCTCGATGCGGTAAGCAACCCCCTCGAAGGACTCGATGGCGGGAAAGATGTCGATGGTATCTCCCTTCACTCGAAAGGAGCCACTCACGAAGTCCGCCTTGTTATTGACATAGTAAGACTCCGCCAGTCGTCGCATCAGTGCATCCCGCTCGATCTGCATGCCCACCTCCAGCTTGATGATCTTATTCTCAAAGTCATTCGGATTGGCCATACCATAGATGCAGGAGACCGAGGCGACCACAATCACATCGCGACGACCCGAGAGGAGCGAGGCGGTAGCACGTAGTCGCAGCTTGTCCAGCTCCGCATTGATCGCCATGTCCTTCTCTATATAGGTATCCGTATTGATCAGATAAGCCTCTGGCTGGTAGTAGTCGTAGTAGGAGACGAAGTACTCCACCGCATTGTTGGGGAAGAACGCCTTAAACTCGCTGTACAGCTGCGCTGCCAACGTCTTGTTGTGGCTGATGACCAGCGTCGGGCGATCCACCTGCTGAATTACATTGGCGATAGTAAAGGTCTTGCCCGAACCCGTCACACCGAGGAGCGTCTGATGAGGCAACCCATCACGCACTCCCTGCGAGAGCTGAGCAATAGCCTCCGGTTGGTCGCCCGTCGGCTTATACTTTGAGGTTAGTTGGAAGGACATGGCACCTACTCGACTCTAATGCTGTCCGCGCTTCTGCTTGTTCTCTAGGTACTTACTATCGAGTGTCCAGGTGAGCCGAGGCTCTAGTGCGATAACCTTGCGATACCACGTCTCCGCCTGCGTCTGCTCCCCGACACCTACGTAGCACTCGGCAATCTGGATCAGGAGACTCAAGTAAAGCCACGACCCCTTGCTCTTGCCCTGCGAAACCATCGCACGCTCAGCACGAAGAAAGTAGTCGATAGCTCCCCGCTTAGCATCTCCCTTGAAGAAAGCTGGTGCGAAGTACTGTGCATTGCCTCGCTGGATCAGGCCGATAGCGTTTTGCTGGTCCATCTTGATCGAGCGATTCATCAGACTAATGCTCTTATTGCCCACCAGCGGAGCACGTAGCCACGATATGCCGATACGGTAAGTGTAGTAAGCCGATAGGTAGGCGGTCATCTCGGCGGTCTTATAGTCACACTCTAGGAGGTAGTCCACGTGTGCTTTGTAGCGCTTGAGGTACTGCTCCGCCTCATTATTTCTGTCGCGCAGCATGCACTCAGCGATGTAGCCGTACTCATACTCGACCAGCTCGGCAATACGCGCATAGCTCTTGTTAGGCTCAGCGTGCATACGGTCTACGACCCGCTTCCAGCTGTTGATGTCACGCTTTACATACGCCTCGTAGACCTGCTGTTGGTCTGCCGTCTGTGCCCAGCTACTTCCCGCTCCCAAGATGAGCACGAAGAGCAAAAGTCCCAATATCTGTCTCTGTCTCATACGATCTCTGTTTGTCTAGTTATCAACGAAAGCTATCCCACAGTGCGGAATAGCTGGAGAAAAGAACTCCCCGAAGAGCTGTCTCATCTCCTTCATATCTCCAAAGATACAAAACTCCAGCGAAGCCACAACGCCCCACTAGACTCTTTAACAGGGCTGACGCATTATATATAATGAGCTCATCGACCTCTCTACTCCTCGTTTGTCGCTAATGTATAGCTGTTGGCTGTTAGCTGTTAGCTAGTAGTGCTAGTGCTCTTGGCTGGGCAAATTTGACGCTGGATTGCTACAATAATTTAGAACTGGCTATATATCGAAACGGCGCCGTGTCGGGGAAAAGTGATCTCCACGTGGATATTTCGAAATGCCCACGTGGAGAAGAAAAAATTCCTCGGAGGAA
>CAMCJO010000087.1 GCA_945875135.1 uncultured Porphyromonas sp. | reverse complement strand
TTTGGAAAACTGTAGGCGAGGGGCATCGCCACGTGTGAGATTGGCGGAGCGGAGAGCTGGTATAGAGCTTGGCGGGCTATAGAAATAAGACAAGTCCCCGACAGAGCAATCTCTGCCGAGGACTTGTCCGATAGTGTTTGTCGAGGCTATCTAGTAGCCCCTATGTGTAGAGTATGTCGCTAAAGCAACGGGGACTCTGACTAGGTGTCTCTATGCGGCGAGGAATAGACCTCTGACGACACCGAAGGTTAGGATCGATACGAGTAGCGCTAGGATGGCGTACAGCTCAGGGAAGACGGCCATGACCATCGTTGCGCCGAAGAGGTTGTTGCCAGCACCGATACCCTTGATACCATTGGCGCAGACCTGCGACTGGCGAATAGCTGAGTAGAGACCTACTACACCTAGGCTGAGACCAGCAGCGAAGATAGCCCACGCAGCTCCAGCACCGAGTGCGCCAGCGGTGAGGAGATCCTTGATGAGGGTGTTGGCCATAAAGAAGCCGACGAAGCCGTACAGACCCTGCGAAGAGGGTAGAGCGGAGAGACCGATGTACTGACCGAGGGCATCGGGGTTCTTTTTCATAGATCCGATGGTCGCATTACCTGCGATGGTAACTCCGATAGAGGAGCCGATACCCGTTAGGATGACCATGAGGGCTACGCCTCCGTATGCAATTAGTTCGTTCATGTTATGTATATCTGTTATTGATTTGATTATTGCTTGTTTAGTTGACCTTAAATGGGGTGTAAGGCTTACCGCCACCCTCGAATTCGCTGTTCTTGTAGTACTCCACAAAGGTGAGACGCAGCGGGTGTACGAGCGAGCTGATGATAGCTAGTCCGAAGTTAAGTCCGTGTCCGAAGAGTAGGATGAAGACCATCACGAGCCAGTTAAGCCCGACGGGTAGACCCTCAGACATAGAGACTGCTAGGTTGTTGAAGACACCTCCCAGCACGCCACTCGTCAGTCCGATCGCAAAGAGACGGATATAGGAGAGCGTGTCTCCGAGTAGTCCCGAGGCGGTGTTGTAGCTTGCCCAGAGTGAGGAGCCGACGTTGAGGAAGATGTTTTTGCCAGGGCTGTTGTAGAAGACCACAACCAGTCCTGCTGCTATCGCTACTCCGTAGAATATGGCGGTGACGTAGCTAGGTATCCCTGTCGTAGCCATCGGTAGTGCTACTGCCATAATGAGGGCAAAGATGACGATGACCCAAGCGTACGAAGAGAGTGCATACTTGAGACCTCGCTGCTTCTGTATCTTGACGGCTGCCACGGTCTTAGCAAAGAGGATCTGAATGATACCCAGCACGACCGAGAGGAGCATGAGGTTGTCCTGATTGAGGAAGTAGTCGTTGCGGACGCTGCCTAGTACGGAGCCATCGTTGGCCCATGGCATGACCATACCGAAGACGGTGCCTAGTAGCGAACCGACCACGACGGTGGTTCCTCCGAGCCACTGCGCTAGAGAGCAAATGTCTTTCGTTGACTGCCCCTTGACCTTGCGCTTGAAGATGGTCGCCAAAAGGAAGATGACGAGTCCATAGCCTGCATCTCCAAAGCATAAGCTGAAGAAGAGCATGAAAAAGGGTGCGAAGAGTGGCGTCGAGTCGAGCTCCGAGTAGTTCGGCAGAGAGTACATCTTTGTAATCGGCTCGAAGAGTCGACTGAAGCGGTTGTTCTGGAGCTTGATGGGTATCTTGTCCTCATCGAGTATCTCCTGCTCAGCATAGTAACAGGGGAGCTGATCTAGCTCTTGTCGCACCTCGGGAACTATCTTGCTCGGTATCCACCCCTCGAGGAGCATCACCTTGTCGTCCGCCTCGCCAGTAGCCTGGAGGAAGGCATTGCTCATCTGATACTTGTCCTGTAGGAGGAGGTCGTAGCCCTGCAAGTCCTCTAGGTGCTGATCGATAAACTCCTGTATCTCGGTGTCAATCTGCTCGGCACGCTGCTCGAAAGAGGCTAGTCGCTCGACCAGTTCGCTGGCGGTGTGGGTCGGAGCTTTGATCTGCTCCGCCTCGATGCGCTCGGTGCTCTTGTCACCGACGGTGATGAAGTAGTGATGCGAGCGTCGGGTGTCGATGATGATGGCGTTGTGCTCCTCCTCCCAGTGCTCTTGGTACTGAGCTGTGGGGATGATGTAGAAGCGGACTGGGTAACCCGCTTGCTGGAGCTGCGCTAGTTGCTGGACGTCATAGTCGCCCCACGGCTCCCAGTAGTCATTCTCTCGCTGCTGGCTCTCGATCTGAGAGGCTATCTGGCGACGATCCTCTAGGAGCGTCTCGATCTGCTGTAGCAGTGCCTCGCCCTCCTCTGCGCTAGCGGGCTTGCGGGGAGCGCCGATGGGCTGCTCCTCAGAGCGCTTGCGAGAGAGTGTGCGGATGAGGTCTGACAGATGACGACGCGCTACAACGATCTCTTTGATCTGTTCGCTCTCACTGGTCGGCTTGTTCTCCTTAATATGCACGACTCCTAGGTCGCGTAGCTTGAGGAGGAAGCTGTCGTAGTCTTGGTGATAGACTAGGAAGAGGTACTTATCTATTTTCTCTATCATTGTGCTAGTCGCTCTTTTTGTTTGGCAGCACGAATCTCTAGATTGGTGCGCATGATCTTTTGCGAAGCCTTGGAGAGACTCTCCTCATCCTCTAGATAACGCTTGATCTTGAGTATAGCGTCTTTGTAGCCAGGTATCTGAACCTTCTCAAAGAGGTTGACCTTTTGCGTAGTTTTACGACGAGCATACTCGAGATACTCTAGCTTGAGATTGAGAAACTCTGCCTCGATGCCCAGCGTGGCTAGTGCCTTGAGTAGCTCGACGCCCTGAGCAAACCACGAGGGATGGCTAAAGAGGCTAAAAGGCTTCACCTCGTAGTCTATATTGTCTAGCACAGGGACGACCACACCAGCTATCTTCTTTGTCGATAGCTTCACGTCGGTGACGCTGACCAGCGTAGGGTCAAACTCGTCCCACAGAGCCACCATATCCTGGTAGCCCTGTATGCCCTGCTCTAGCTGCTCATTGAGAGCATCTATCTCACGGCGAGCTTTCTTGACCTCTAGACGCAGGGCACTCTCCTTGCTCTTGATCGTGGGCAGGGTGCGCTCTCGCATCTTAAGCTGTTTCTGCTGCTGCTGTAGCGAGGTCTTGTTGTACTGAAACTTGATCGCCATCTCTCTCCCTAAGCTTTGTCGACCTTACTATCTGTAGGCCAATACTTATCCACAAGACTCTGACGTATGCTCACCTCAGCGGGTGTGAAGTACTTGGCAAAGAGACTCCACGCATGGTCGAGCATCTCAGTCGTATTGAGGTTGACGTCGATAGCTAGGAGGTCGTTGGCATAGTCCTTAGCGAAGTCTAGCGTACGCTGGTCGTAGTCTGTCAGGTCAAAGCCGTTCTCCAGCTTGGTCTGAGCATTGGCCGCATCGGCATAGAGACGAACGCCTGCATTCATCACCTGCGGATGGTCTTCGCGTGTCTTCTTGCCAATGACTAGCTGCTTCAGACGAGAGAGCGAGCGGAAGGGGTCTACGATCACCTTACCGATCGAGGAGTCACGACGCAGATAGAGCTGACCCTCGGTGATGTAACCCGTATTATCAGGCACAGCGTGCGTGATGTCGCCTCCCGAGAGTGTCGTCACAGCGATGATCGTAATGGAGCCGCCGTCGGGGAACTGTACCGCCTTCTCATAGATCTTAGCCAAGTCGGAGTAGAGGGAGCCTGGCATGGAGTCCTTAGAGGGGATCTGGTCCATACGGTTCGAGACGATGGAGAGCGCATCAGCGTAGTTGGTCATATCGGTCAGGAGGACCAGCACCTTCTCATGCTTCTGCACGGCAAAGTACTCAGCTGCCGACAGAGCCATATCGGGGATCAGTAGACGCTCCACGGAGGGGTCTTCGGTCGTATTGATAAAGCTCACGATACGGTCCAGAGCACCCGCATTGCTAAAGGTCTTCTTGTAGTAAAGGTAGTCATCGTTCGTCAGACCCATACCGCCGAGGATGATCTTGTCACTCTCGGCACGGAGAGCGACGAGTGCCATCACCTCGTTAAAGGGTTGGTCAGGGTCTGCAAAGAACGGGATCTTCTGTCCCGTCACGAGCGTGTTGTTGAGGTCGATACCAGCGATACCAGTAGCGATCAGCTCAGAGGGTTGATCACGACGCACAGGATTGACCGAGGGACCGCCGATCTCTACATCCTCTCCCTCTAGCTGTGGACCGCCATCGATAGGCTCTCCGTAAGCGTTGAAGAAGCGTCCAGCCAATTGGTCACTTACCTTGAGAGCTGGAGCCTTGCCTAGGAAGATAACCTCAGCATTGGTTGGGATGCCCTCAGTGCCTGCGAAGACCTGTAGAGTTACTTCGTCTTCATTGATTCTAACCACCTGAGCGAGCTTGCCATCGATTGTTGCTAGCTCGTCATTACCCACACCCGTAGCGTGAAGCATGCAGGTAGCTTTGGTAATGTTGGTGATGCGTGTATATATCTTTTGAAAAGCTTGTGTAGCCATTGTGAGACGTTAGATGCTAGAGGTTAGATATTAGAGGTGGCGTGCGTAGACTGCTGCTCGATCAGCTGCTCGTACTGCTGCTGATACTTCTTGAAGTCTTCACTCTGAAACTCCGAGTAGTTCATCTGCTTGAGGTAGTTAATGAGTGTCTTGAAGAAAGAGCTCACCTCGTTGAAGTCCTCAAAGTTCAAGTCCGTGTGGCAGATCTTGATCACTCTGTCGAGCATATACTTCTGACGCTCTAGAGGCGTGTTGCAGTCAATATCGTCAAAGGCATCCTGCTGTAGGATCACAAAGTCTATCAACTCAGACTTCCAGAAGGTCACGTGGTACTCTACGGGGACACCATCATCACCGAGGATGTTGATCTGCTCTGCGATCTCCTTGCCACGCTGCATGCGTGTCTTGATCTCGTTTACCTTGTCCAGCCAATCAGAGCCTAGGTCTGCCGTGATGTACTCCTTAAGCTCGGGGTACTCTATATATTTAGAGTAACTATCGATCGGATTGACAGCGGGGTAACGCTTACTATCAGCGCGCTCCTGCTCTAGAGCATAGAAGCATCGAGCCACCTTCTTCGTATTCTCCGTGACAGGCTCCTTAAGGTTACCACCTGCTGGAGAGACCGTACCGATAAAAGTCACAGAGCCCGTCTCACCGTTGTTGAGATAGACGAAGCCCGCACGAGCGTAGAAGTTTGCCACGATAGCCGACAAGTCCATCGGGAATGCGTCTGGTCCAGGCAGCTCCTCTAGACGGTTAGACATCTCACGCAGTGCTTGTGCCCAGCGAGAGGTCGAGTCTGCCATGAGGAGTACTCGGAGTCCCATCGAGCGGTAGTACTCTGCGATGGTCATAGCGGTGTAGACCGAGGCTTCACGAGCAGCCACGGGCATGTTACTCGTGTTAGCGATGATGATCGTACGCTCCATCAGCTTGCGGCCCGTGTGTGGGTCTTCGAGCTCAGGAAACTCGGCAAAGATCTCCACCACCTCGTTAGCACGCTCACCGCAGGCAGCCATGATGACGATGTCCGCCTCCGCCTGCTTAGAGATAGCGTGCTGGAGGACCGTTTTGCCCGTACCAAAAGGACCAGGGATAAAGCCCGTACCGCCCTCTACGATTGGGTTTAGCGTGTCAATGGTTCGTACGCCCGTCTCTAGAAGCTTGAAGGGACGAGGCTTCTCACTGTAGACCTGGATAGGCACCTTGACCGGCCAGCGCTGGATCATCGTGATATCATGCTTCTTGCCCTCAGCGTCAACGATCACTGCGATCGTCTCCTCGACAGTGTACTGACCCGCTGGCTTGACACTCTCGACCGTGTAGCTCCCCTTCATGACGAAGGGTACCATGATGCGGTGTGGCTGGTGATTTTCGTCCACCTGCCCCAGCCACGAGCCAGCCTGTACCGTGTCGCCCGCCTTGGCAATAGGCGTAAAGTCCCACTTCCTAGTCGTGTCTAGTGGGTGGGTGTAGTCACCTCGCTTGAGGAAGATACCATCCATCTTGTCTAGGTCGTGCTGCAGACCATCATAGTTCTTGGAGAGCATACCTGGTCCCAGAGTCACCTCGAGCATGTGCCCAGTGAAAGAGACCTTGTCGCCCACCTTCATACCACGAGTACTCTCGAAGACCTGTACATATACGCTTGCACCGATCACCTTGATCACCTCGCTCATCAGCTCCACCCCGCGTACGGTGATGTAGCATATTTCATTTTGCGATACGGGACCATCGGCCTCTACCGTGACGAGGTTAGAGACGATTCCTTTTACCACACCGTTTGTCATTGTATCTATTATTTCTTTTGTTTGCGTTTGAACTCCTCTAGCGAGGTGGTGCTCTCATGCTTGAGCTGAGAGACTATCTGACGGAAGACTTGCTCGCCCGTCTCTTCGTTGAGTGATACCCAGCGCTCCAGTATCTCCAGCTCTAGGTAGTAGGCCAGGAGATACTCTATGTCAAAGGGCTTGAAGAAGGTCTGCTCCTCCAGCCAATCCCAGCGAAGCCGGTCTATCAACTGCTCGCGGCGAGCGATGTCCTCCTCGCGACTGATATTGACCAACTGCTGTATCTGAGGAAAGAGCTCCTCCGTAATGCTAAAGTCTGCAGCCTGCGAAGTGCGCAGATGATGCTGCAGCGTGCCTCCGCCGATGATATACTCCTTAGGGTCAAAGCCCAGCTGCCGACTAGTGTAGGCGGCCAGGATATTCTTGATGTTAAGGTTGAACTCCGCCCACTCAGCTACGAATCTATTCTTCTGATGCATCAGATAGTCGTAGTACATCGCCATAAGCTTATCCTGCTCCAGGCGTAGCTGCCAGATCGTGTAGGGCTCCTCTGCTTGCTGCAGCTCCTCGCGCATCTCAGCTCGCTCCTCCTCTAGCTCCTCCTCCAGCTCGGGGTCGGGGAGACGCATCTCGATGTACTCCTTGATGAAGTCGGGGAGGTGCTTCGTGCGGGGACGCTTCGTGCGCTGCTGTACAGCTATGATATAGTCAGCCAGCTCCTGAGCATCGATCGTCTCTAGTGGCTCCTTGGGCTCCAGCTCGATCTCTGAGGGGTCATCCTCCCAGTGGATCGAGTCGTCCGAGAGCCACGCATCGATCGTCTCCAAGATCTGCGGTATCTCCTGCTCCATGAGGAGTAGGTCTAGGAGGCGTCTGTCACGCTTGGTGAGCTCCTGTCGTAGCTCCGCCTGCAGCGCATCCGTCTGTATCGGTAGCTTGCGGTCGTCTACTCCAATGTTTGGCAGACCTGCGATGGTCGCGTAGTACTTTGCCATAATGTCTTCGCTAGCGCATAGTTAAGTGGCGTGTAGAGAGTCTCTAGGCACCCCTTACCTATACCTTGTATATAGCTTGCTTAGAAAAGCTCCTCCACAAGACGAGGACGTAGGAAGCTCTTGAAGAAGTTGACAAACTCCTCCTCACCGAAGTTGACCTTGTACGAGCCATCAGCAGGTGCTACGGAGAAGCCAGCTCCCTGAGCCGATCCCGTGCGGATCGTTACCTGACCGCTATCGAGTAGTGCCTTAGCATTGCCGAGCATATACTTCTCCAGAGCCTCAGCATTCGCTGTCTCGATGACCATCGGCTCACCGACCGTCCACTGCTGAACGATGGCGAGCATCAACTTCTGCATGAAGTCTGCATCAGTCGTCATCGCCTTGACATTGTCGCGTACGATGCGATCGGTCAGACTGTCTGCGATGGTACTCTGCGTAGAGCTAACCACCTGCTCAGCGTAAAGCTTGAGCTCTGCTTGGGTGTTTTTGGTTAGATCCGCTGCCTGACGCTGGGCATCATTCACGATGCGCTGTGCCTCGGCCTGTGCGGTAGCGACCATCTCGTCGCTCTGCTGCTTAGCCTTGGCTAAGATCTGAGCAGCCTCTTGATTTCCCTTTTCTACCCCTTCGTGGTAGATTTTGTCGGTGAGTTCCTTAATCTTGGAGTCCATCTATATGTAGTCTATATTTCTTGCATGCCTTGTAGAGCACACCAGCAGCGAGTCTCTGTGCGTGTGTCTACGCTTACGAGGACAAAGGTAATAATTTGCTCCAACAATTACAACGGTTCGCCCCCCTAGATAGAAAAATGTTTCTCCTCCTGCTATCTCAAACTTTTGTCGAACAGCAATAACTCAATTTCGACCAATCTCCAGTTTCCTACCTATGAAACTCCAGTTTCCTACCTATGAAACTCTAGTTTCC
>CAMCJO010000086.1 GCA_945875135.1 uncultured Porphyromonas sp. | reverse complement strand
TAGAAAGTCCAACCGCTTCAATTCTATGGTTGAGCCCCCTTGGTATGCCCTTTCTAACTTTTATCGGACAGCAATATCTTCCATTATCCCCCCAAGGGCTTCATCTACTTCTCCCTGCCCAGCAACGATCTACGCGCTGTCACCGGGGCGCTCCTCGACGTGACACAAGACGCCGTCTCCACAGGAGAGTACGACGGAGAGCTCATCTTCAACCTCTTCCAGCTCCTGCGCACGCTGACCGACCAGATCCCGAGAGGCTAGCACTTAGACGACCATTTGCGTGACCTCACGCAGATGGTATCGCATCGCTCTCCTCTAGGTTAGAGCCTATACGACAGAGAGCCACGAGGACAATCGCTCCCCGTGGCTCTCTACATATTTGCTTGTCTCAGATATAGTTGCTACCTTTGTGGGTCAGAATAGTGTTTGCTAAAAGTAAATCCCGCATTGGTATTACAATGATTCGGTTTTTTGGCAAGCACTACTTCTTTTTTGGAGGAGCAGAAGTCTCTACTTTTTCGGGCTTATCAAATAGAATACAGTACGGCACCTCTTCTCCGTATTTAATGTGCATCTTAGCGTACAGATATCTCTTTTCTCCTCCGATAGTCATTTTATATTTTATTCTCCACGTAGACGCCAATCTTTTCCTCCGAAGTTTCATTTCGTCCCCACGTGGGGATCTTTCCGTCCCTCCCTTGGGATCGTTTCGTCCCACACGGGGTGGAAGATTTTTGTCCCATGAGTATGGGACGACCCTTCCGACCGATTTGTCGTATTATAAGCCCCAATGTGTGACCCGCTGGAGGTACGCACGGATAGTGTTTGGTGGGAGGGCGTCCGTCCCCAAGCCAGCGAAACGATGCTGTAACCTTTGAGGACAACGGACACCCCGATGGTCTGCGTCCGTGCCGGGGCTTCCTACCAAGGGCTACACGAGAGATTTGCGGAGTTGAGACTAGGGCGGATCTTCATCGGATAGAGATATTTTTCGTAACTTAGCCATCTGAAAGTAGAGGTCTCTCTCGGCTTTTAGCTCGATGAGTGACAGCTGCTGGGTGAGGGTGGACAACTCGGAGGGGGCACTTCTCTCGGAGTCTCGTCTACTAGCCTCTACAACCAAGCGAATAAAACACAATTGACTCTATGGAAGATAGTATAGATAGGATTATCCCGGTGGATATTGAGGACGAAATGAAGACCTCTTACATTGACTACTCAATGTCTGTCATCGTATCTCGTGCACTACCCGATGTGCGTGATGGTCTCAAGCCTGTGCATCGTCGTGTACTCTACTCGATGAATGAGAGTGGCAATACCTACAATAATCCTACCCGCAAGTGTGCACGCGCCGTCGGTGATATATTAGGTAAGTATCACCCCCATGGCGACAGCTCCGTATATAACACATTGGTACGTCTCGCACAGGGCTGGAACATGCGTTACCCGCTCGTACAGGGTCAGGGTAACTTTGGCTCTATCGACGGAGACTCACCCGCTGCAATGCGTTACACGGAGTCGAGGCTCAACCAGTTTGCCCAGGAGATGCTCCGTGATATTGACATGGAGACGGTGGACTTTCAGGACAACTTCGACGGAGACTTCCAGGAGCCTACGGTACTACCCTGTCGCATCCCGAACCTTCTGATCAATGGTGCTGCTGGTATTGCCGTCGGTATGGCGACCAATATGGCTCCGCACAACCTCACTGAAACGCTCAACGCTTGTATCGCTTACATCGATGCGCGTGGCGAGATCACGGTCGATGAACTGATGCAGTATGTCAAGGCTCCAGACTTCCCCACGGGCGGTGTCATCTACGGCTACGAGGGGGTCAAAGAGGCTTTTCACACAGGTCGCGGACGTATCGTGATACGTGGCAAGGCTGACATAGAGGAGCACCACGGCCATGAGCAGATCATCATCCGTGAGATACCTTATCAGGTACGCAAGAGCGATATGGTCGCTAAGATCGCCCAGCTGGTCAACGAGAAGAAGATCGATGGCATCAGCGACATCTCTGATGAGTCGAGCAATAAGGGTATCCGCATTGTCATCGATATAAAGAAGGATGCCAACGCTGGCGTCGTACTCAACTACCTATATAAGTACTCCGACCTGGAGAGCTACTTTAGTGTTAATAACATTGCACTAGTCCATGGTCGTCCTCGTCTGCTCAACCTCAAGGAGCTCATCGGACACTTCGTCGATCACCGCCACGAGGTGGTGACACGTCGTGCGCAGTACGAGCTTCGCAAGGCGCAGGAGCGTATCCACATCTTGGAGGGCTTGATCATTGCGGTAGACAACATTGACGAGGTCATACGCATCATCCGCTCTAGTGAGGAGACTCGCGAGGCGATGAATCGACTGATGGAGGCGTTCAACCTCTCGGAGCTACAAGCCCGTGCTATCGTCGATATGCGTTTACGACAGCTCACGAAGCTCGATATTGACAAGTTGGAGCATGAGTACAATGAGCTCAAGGAGCGTATCAACTACCTAAACCTCTTCCTCAGCGACATCAATATGCGTATGGAGAAGATACAGGAGGAGTTCCGTGAGATCATCGACAAGTATGGCGATGAGCGTCGCTCGGAGATCGTATATGCTTCGGAAGACCTGAATCCTGAGGACTTCTACGCCGATGAGGATATGGTCATCACCATCTCTCACCTAGGATATATCAAGCGTACGCCACTCTCGGAGTTCCGCACGCAGACGCGTGGCGGTGTCGGGGTCAAGGGTGCCGACAGTCGTGACGAGGACTTTGTTGAGTACATCTACTCGGCGACGATGCACGCCACGATGATGCTCTTTACCGCTACGGGACGTGTCTACTGGCTCAGAGTCTTTGAGATACCCGAGGGCTCCAAGAGCTCTAAGGGCAGACATATCCAGAACCTCCTAGACCTCGACGAGGAGAACCGTATCACGGCCTTCCTACGTATTAAGAACTTGACGACCGACGAGGAGTTTGTCAATACACACTACCTTGTCTTCGCCACAGAGCAGGGCTTGATCAAGAAGACGCTCCTAGCGCACTACGCTAACCCACGCAAGACGGGTGTCCGCGCGATCAACCTACGTGACGATGATCAGGTCGTCTCGGTGGCTCTCTCGAATGGTAACTGCGAGATCTTCCTTGCCAACCGCAATGGACGCTGTGTACGCTTTAACGAGCAGGATGTACGTCCTATGGGACGCACGGCGACAGGCGTTCGTGGCATCCGTCTCGATGACGATCCCAACGACAAGGTGGTCGGTATGGTCGTACATCGCCTGAAGAATAGCGACGAGACGATCCTCGTCATCAGCGAGAAGGGCTATGGTAAGCGTTCGCTCATCGATGACTACCGCATCACGAAGCGTGGTGCCAAGGGTGTCAAGACGATCAACGTGACTGACAAGACGGGTCAGCTCATCGATATACGTGCCGTAGAGGATGAGGACAACATCATGATCATCAATAAGAGTGGCGTCGCTATACGCCTCTCTATGGAGCAGGTACGTGTCATGGGACGCGCTACGCAGGGGGTCAAGATGATAGACCTGAATAAACGATCGGACGAAATAGCATCTATATGTAATGTAGTGGCTGAGGAAGAGGAGCCGGAGCTTCTCGACGAGGCGGACCTAGACGACCCCTCGGAGTTTGTCCCTCAGGAGGAGGATCTGCAAGGATCAGACCCAGACAAGGAGCTAGAGGTCAACGATGATCAAGAGTAGGCTTCTTCAGTTAGACACTACAAGAGAACTAGAATACAAACCAGTAACATCTACTTGAAATATGAAAACAACACGCAAGGTAACCCTAGTGCTACTCGTGCTGATGAGTGCACTAACATTCGGATGCGCACAGACCTCAAACGTCAGAGGCGCTGACCGTCTGTCCGATGCTAGCAAGCCTGACTATCCTGGGGCTCGTAACCTAATCCAGCAGGCACTTGAAAACCCTGAGACCAAGGACGACGCCAAGACATGGTACACCGCAGGTCTGATCGAGGAGCGTGCTTTCACAGGCGAAAATCAGAAGAGCCTCAAGAATGAGCCTCAAGACCTCGCTAGCATGTACAAGGCTCTACTCGCTATGCACGAGTACTACACAAAGACCTACGAGATCGATCACCAGCCCAACGACAAGGGCAAGGTGCGCCCTAAGTTTGAAAAGAAGATCTCTAAGGCATACAAGGACAACCTCCTCTACTACATCAATGCCGGAGGATACTACATGGAGCAGAAGGACTTCAAGAGTGCGCTCAAGGCATTCCAGTCATTCAGAGAGATCAAGCGCTCTCCACTATTCGAGGGGGATAAGATCGCTCAAACAGACTCCAACTCGCTCATGGTCGACTTCTTTGCTATCATCACAGCTTATCAGGCTGGCGACAAGCAGCTCGCCATCAAGTATGGTGAGGAGCTTAAGAACTCTGGCTATCGTCAGAACGAGGTCTACCAGATCCTTGCTCAGACCTACATCGAGGAGGGCGACACGACCAACTACATCACGACGATGCGCGAGGGTCTCAAGCTCTTCCCCAAGGAACCATACTACTCTGTCAACCTGATCAATACTTACATCGTACAGAACAAGTATGACGAGGCGCGTGCCTTCCTCACTCAGGCTATCGAGCTCAACCCCGAGAACCCTCAGCTCTATGACGTGATGGGTAAGCTCTACGAGGAGAGCAATGAGGAGGAAGCTATCAAGTGGTTTAGCAAAGCACTGGAGGTAGATCCGAACTATGTCGAGTCGCTCTGTAACATCGGACGTATCTACTACAACGAGGCTGTAGAGCTCTCTGACAAAGAGGAAGGCGGTATGGCTGCTGCGCAGGAGAAGCGCAAAGCACTGCTCAACAAGGCACTCCCCTACCTCGAGAAGGCTTACAGCATCAACCCAGACGCATCTTACTACCTACTCGGTAATATCTACTACGCACTGGGCGACAACGCTAAGTACGATGCGATCCAAGCTGCTCACAGCAACTAATCGCAGAGAGGCGCGCTAGCCTCACGCTAGCTAGAAGACAATACAGGAGACAGATACCCACGGCGGGTGTCTGTCTCCTTTTTGTTTGTGCGCTCACGAGTCCTCAATTACATCAATCTGACGAGTAACCCTTTGTAGGGACGCACGGCTCGTGCGTCCGTCCCCTTTAAAGGTTACAGAGTCAAGGTTTTGACCATCAAAAATCGTTTTGCTTTGATACAACGGACGCACGACCGTGCGTCCCTACAGCGGGTTACTCGTAAGGGTTGCGGAGTCTAGTGCAGTGGTGGACCCTTTGCCATTCGGCCAAAGATCTGTAACTTTGGGACGATGAATAAGCTATGGACGCTTTGCTGGCTCCTCCTAGCCTTCGCTGGCTCACTCTCGGGAGGAGAGATATTCCCGCATCACATCTATACGACAGAGGTACAGACTCTGCAGTGTCAGGTGTGGCGCAACGGGGAGCCGATCGCTATACCCTACCCGATCTCCCGCTTGGCTAGTGGCGACGAGGAGATCGTGGTGAGCTTTGACCTCGCAGACCCTGTCCCGCACCGTATCCACTACCAGCTGGAGCTGTGCGATGCCGACTGGCAGGTCAATGACCGTATGGCACTCAGCGAATACATCGACGGATGGATCGGAGCGCGCTGGCAGACGGACGAAAGCACCCCTTCGGAAGCCACGAGCATCGCCTATCGCCACTACGAGCTGCGCCTCGGAGGGGCCTCCGTACTACAACCGCTTCTTTCGGGCAATTACCGCCTCACCGCTTGGTGCGAAGAGCTGCAAGAGGAGCCTATCTTCGTCACCAGCTTTGCCCTCTATGAGCCTCTCGCCGAGGTCACTCAGCAGGTGGTGCCGACGACACCTCAGGGCAACTACTCCCGCTTTCAGCAAGTGGAGCTAGAGCTAACCTTTCCCCCCACACTGACCACTGATCCGCTCACGGAGCTACTCGTGACTGTCGGCCAAAACGGCTCCTCCACCCGCTACCAGCGACTCACCCGCCCCACCTCCCTCGCTCCTGGGCGGCTTACCTTCAGGGGGCATGACGGAGCCACCTTCGCGGCGGGCAATGAGTGGCGCGCTTACGAAATACTATCGCCTTATGAGGCAAATATGGGCGTGGAGCATCTGAATAGTCAAGAGACACCCACTAGGGCTGACCTTTATCTAGACCGCCCGACGAGCGGTAGCTACATTACGCTCTCCGATGCCAATGGCTATCGCAAGGTGCGCCAGACAGACTACGACCCATACTACGACGAGACCATGACAGACTACTACCTTGTCACCTGGCGACTGGCTCTGGATGACCCGCTCCGGTATGGCACTCCGTTTATCGAAGGAGCTGCCTTTGACGCACTGCCCAAGGAGCAACGCACGCTGCGCTACAACCGCGAGACAGGCTACTTCGAGCTGTCGCTCCTCGTCAAGGGGGGCTACGTCAGCTATCGATACAGCACCTCACCATCGCCCGCTCCCCTAGCCAGCAACGCTATCGAAGGCGACTACTACCAGACAGAAAACCAATATACGACCCTCGTCTACCTCACCTCCCCCATGCTACGCTATCAGAGACTGGTAGCCGTAAAGTAATCCCCAATACTATGGACAGAAAGACCGCAACCATCTATCGCCTCATGTACCTCCGGCTCAAGAGCATCGAGCAGTACGCCAAGCAGAGCGAAGCTATCCAAATGCGCCAGTTCAAGCGCATCATGCGTGTACTACGTGGCACCGCCTACGAGCAGTCCCTCACGAGCGAGCCTATTCGCACCTACAGCGACTACCAGCGCATCGTCCCCATCGTCGAGTACGAGGAGCTGCGCCCCTGGGTAGAGCGTATGCTACAGGGAGAGCGCAATCAGCTCATCAAGGGTAGCTGTCGCTGGTTCGCCACCTCCAGTGGCACCTCGGGAGGGCGCAGCAAGTACCTTCCCGTGCCTGGGTTGCATCTGCAGAGTTGCCACTATCAGGGAGCCAAAGATGCGCTCTGGCTTTACCTAGACACACGCCCCGACAGCGAGTTCTTTGCACACAAGAGCTTAGTCATCGGAGGGAGCCACAAGCCGACTGAGTTTGCCGCAGGCACCCATACGGGCGACCTCTCCGCCATCTTGGTGGAAAATATGCCAGCCCTGGGACAGATGTACCGCGTTCCCTCGAAGCAAACTCTCCTCATGAGCGAATGGACCGCCAAGATGCGACAGATCGTCCGGGAGGTGGCGACAGCAGATGTAGGCAGTCTCTCGGGTGTGCCGAGCTGGATGCTCGAGACCATCATGGCGATCCTAGAGTATACAGGACGGGAGAACCTCTCGGAGGTGTGGCCTCACCTCGAAGTCTTCTTTCACGGGGGCATCAGCTTCGATCCGTATCGTGAGCGCTACCGCCAAGTGATCCCGTCCGAGCGGATGCAGTACCGCGAGACCTACAATGCGAGCGAGGGCTTCTTTGGCGTTCAGGACGACCCCACCTCTAGCTCTATGCTCCTGATGCAGGACTATGGCATCCTCTACGAGTTCATCCCGATGTCTCAGTTTGACGAGCCCGACCGTCAGGCCATACCGCTAGCCGACGTACAGAAAGGGATCAACTATGCGCTCGTCATCTCCACCCTCGGAGGGCTCTACCGATACATCATCGGCGACACGGTTATGTTCACCGAGCTGCACCCCTACAAGTTCATCATCACGGGACGTACGCAGAGCTTTATCAATGCCTTCGGCGAGGAACTGATGGTCCACAACACGACCACAGCCATCTCGCGCATCGCCCAGGAGATGGGCGTCACGGTGCGCGACTACACGGTGGCACCGCGCTTCTGCCTCGAGACGGCCAATGGCTATCACGAGTGGATCGTAGAGTTTGACACACCGCCAGCCGATCCAGACCACTTCATCGAGCGCATCGACCAAGAGCTCCGCACGCTCAATAGCGACTACGAGGCAAAGCGCTATGCCGATATGGCACTCCTGATGCCCCGTCTGGTGGTTGCTCGGCGAGGGTTATTCAACGACTGGCTCGAGGAGCAGGGCAAGCTAGGCGGACAGCACAAGATTCCCCGCCTGCGGAGCAATGCCGATCTCAACGACCGCCTCATCGAGCTCAACAAATAGCTGTGTAACGATATGTAAGGACGCCCAGTCGGATGCAAGCCGTCGGTGCGTCCGTCCCCAGGTCAGCCGTGACGGGTAGCCCTTTGTAGGGGGCTGTGTCAAAAGTCTCTCCCCAACAGAAAGTAAAAGA
>CAMCJO010000085.1 GCA_945875135.1 uncultured Porphyromonas sp. | reverse complement strand
CACGAATGACTCCAGAGGAAATCTTCGAAATGGAATTATAATGCGTCAGCCCTGTCCTTTTTCCTTTTCAGACTTACTTCTAGAGAGTAAAAGGAGATAGTCGAAATTTATCGTGCTTTATTGCTGAGATTGAGGGCAAGAAGGGCTACCATTCGAAGATTATCGTTACTTTTGTGGCATTAATCAGTAGAAACTATGACGCAGGTATCAGATCTAGAGAATCGTCAAGCATATATCACCCAGCAGAGTGGCTTCGTACGCCAGTTGCAGGAGGGGATGCACACCACGATCATCGGGCAGGAGCATCTTGTGGAGTCGCTCTTGATCGGTTTGCTAGCCGACGGGCATATCCTCCTTGAGGGTGTGCCAGGGCTTGCTAAGACGCTCGCTATCACGACGCTCGCTAAGCTCATCGATGCGGACTATAGCCGCATACAGTTTACCCCCGACCTACTCCCGGCCGACCTCATCGGTACGCTGATCTATAGTCAGCGCAGTGAGTCCTTTTCAGTCAAGAAGGGTCCTATCTTCGCGCACTTTGTCCTCGCAGATGAGATCAACCGCGCCCCAGCCAAGGTGCAGAGTGCACTCCTCGAGGCGATGCAAGAGCGACAGGTGACGCTCGGTGAGGAGACTTATCCGCTGCCCTCGCCTTTCCTCGTGATGGCAACGCAAAACCCGATCGAGCAGGAGGGTACCTACCGACTGCCGGAGGCTCAGGTAGACCGTTTCCTCCTCAAGGTGGTGCTGGACTACCCTTCGCATGAGGAGGAGATGAAGATCATTGAGATGAATCTGGCTAGTCAGCTGCCCACTGTAAAGCCTGTGACGACAGCCCAGCAGATCTTAGCAGCTCGCGAAGCGGTGCAGCAAGTTTATCTCGATGAGAAGATTCTCCGCTACATTGTGGATTTAGTGATGGCGACACGACATACGGAGAGCGTCCCCGCCCTACAAGGGATGATCGCTTATGGTGCTTCGCCACGTGCGTCGATATCCCTGGCAGCAGCTGCACGGGCCTACGCCTTCATTGCTCAGAGAGCCTATGTGATCCCAGAGGATGTGCGCGCCGTGTGCCACGACGTGCTACGTCATCGTCTCGGCATGAGCTACGAGGCCGACGCTGTCGGTATGAGTGCCGACAAGGCGATCGACGAAATCATCAACGTGGTGCCGGTACCTTAATTGGCTGTTGGCTGTTGGCTATTGGCTAAAAGTATCGGAGCCATCGGAATGATCGGACATCTAGCTTCTAATCTCTAACCTCTAACTTCTAACCCCTAATCTCTAAATGCAGGATCTCCTACGCAAGGTTAGACGCATCGAAATCAAAGCTCGGGGTCTCAGCCAAAACATCTTGGCTGGACAGTACCGATCCGCCTTTAAGGGTCGAGGGATGGCTTTTAGCGAGGTGCGTGAGTACTACGTAGGAGATGACGTGCGTGACATTGACTGGAACGTAACGGCACGCTATGCGCAGCCGCATGTCAAGGTCTTTGAGGAGGAGCGCGAGCTAACTATCATGCTCCTCGTAGATGTATCCCATAGTCTAGACTTCGGCTCTACGAGTGAGACGAAGCGGGGTCTGGTGGCGACCATCGCTGCAACGATCGCCTTCGCCTGCATTCACAACAACGACCGTGTCGGGCTGATGCTCTACACCGACCGTGTGGAGCGCTACATCCCCGCCGGGCAGGGGCGTAAGCATGTGCTGCAGCTTATTCGTGAGATCCTGACTTACCGCCCTGAGCGTCACTCTACGCAGATCTCCTCTAGTCTAGAGATGCTCTCACGAGTGGTCAAGAAGCGCTGCTCAGCCTTTATCGTGAGTGACTTCATCACCGACCAACCGACCGATGCGGAGCGCGCCCTGATCCAGCGCACAGCTCGTAGACACGACCTGCTAGCGATACGCGTCGTGGACAGACGCGACTACGACCTCTCGGCAATGGGCTTAACGCTCGTGCGTGACCTAGAGACGGGAGCAAGTCGCTACGTAGACACCTCGTCGGAGCGACTTCGTAAGCAGTATGCAACCAACTATACGACCTTTGCCTCCGAGTGGGAGCGTCTGATGCGTGAGTCGGGCATCGACCACGCCATCGCCGAGACCGGCGAAGACATCATCCCCGTCCTCTCACAGCTCTTCCGCAAGCGCATCTAACCAAGTTAGAATTCCGAAAGCATCGCAACTACTCGTCATTATGCAACAGTCTCCTATCTATCCGCCCACTAGCCTAAGCATCTTCTATGGAGACCGTGGCTACCTATGCAAGAGTCGCTCGATGATAGCGAGTCAGAACTAGATCTGACTCAGTACAGCAAAATAAGGATTAGCGATTCAGTTATAATGTGTCAGCCCTGATAGCTAAGGGCATTAGCTTCATACATTCATAGATTATCGGTACTTTTGCACTACTTCATGGTCTCTCTAGTGGGAACCTTGACAGTGCGTCTATACTGTATGGTCTAATCCAATCTATGCTACATCGTCTATTATATATGCTCTTCGTCTGCTGTTGCAGTGGTCTCCTAAGCTATGCCACAGCGCAGGATATTGCCATCACGACTGAGCTGACGCCCTCGACGATTCAGATCGGTGAGTATGCGCAGATCAAGATGACTATCCGCACGAATGACCTCGACAATACGCTCCTCGTGATCCCGCAAGAGAGACAGATGGGGCAGGCGGAGATGATTGCCTTTGAGGTGACCGACACGATACCGCTCCAGGGGACAGAGGTGCAGCTGAATGCACTGATGACTATCACTTCGTTTGCCGAGGGAATGGCGGAGCTACCCGCTTTTGGCGTGACGGTGGGCGGGGAGAGCTACTTCTCCAATCCTCTCTACCTCAAGGTGACGATGCCCGAGGTGGACACGACGCAACCGCTCAAGTACAACCCAATCAAAGCCCCTATTTCGGTCTCGCTACGCTGGTGGGAGTATATTCTCCTTGTCCTCATGAACCCCATAACGTGGGTGGTGCTGGGCATCGTCATAGTGGTACTCCTCATCTTGTGGTACCGACACTACAAGCGCACACGACCCGAGCCCGAGGTGGTCGTGGTTCCGCTGACCGCTTTAGAGATTTTCGACCAAAGGCTTGCAGCACTGCGTGCCCTACCCTTTGACCAGCAAGAGGAGCAGATCGCTTACTACGATGGCTTGATCACCGCCTTGCGAAGCTATCTGACCGAAGGCTTAGGCTTGGAGATAGACGAATTGACCGCTCGCGAACTAGCCCAGCTACTCCAAAAGGCTCCCTACGGAGTGCCTCAGAGTGCGCTAGCACAGTGGATAATCCACTCAGAGTGGGTACGCTTTGCCGACACCTGGGCGGAGCCTGCATGGCAAGCTGAAGACGCAACCAGCATCTACGAGGTGGTGCATCAACTAGCTAGCAGAAAGGAGGATAAGTCGCTATGATATGGGTTCATCCTGAGTGGCTCTGGGCACTCCTGCTCCTACCGCTACTGGTGCTGCTCTACATTCGCTACAACAAGCGTCACCAAGCAAAACTTTCACTCTCGGCATATCGTCTTTTGCCTAAGGGGAGCGGGTGGCGAAGCTATCTGCGGGCTTTACCTTTTGCCCTAGAGCTACTGGCACTGGCGGCGATGATCTTAGCACTGGCTCGCCCGCAAGACTCTAATCACTGGGAGGAGCGATCGATACAAGGCATCGACCTCGTCCTCGCTATAGACCTCAGTGGCAGTATGCAGGCTCTAGACTTAAAGCCGAACCGCTTTGAAGCAGCGCGTGATGTGGCGAGCGAGATGATCGCTGCACGTCCGAATGACAACATAGGTCTGGTGGTCTTTGCAGGGGAGAGCTTTACGCTCTGTCCGCTGACGGTGGACCACAACGTGATCCAGGAGATGCTCGAGACCACCGAGATAGGACAACTGGAGGACGGTACCGCCATAGGACTAGGGCTAGCGACGGCGATCAATACGCTCCGAGGGAGCGACAACAAGAGCAAAGTGATCATCCTCCTGACCGATGGGTCAAACAATGCGGGCGACATAACCCCCTCGATGGCAGCTGAGCTGGCACAGCAGTACGGCATACGTATCTACACGGTGGCTGCGGGAACCAATGGGGTCGCAAAGTTCCCCGTGCAGACAGCCTTCGGAACCGAGTATGTGGAGGCCGATGTGCAGATTGACGAAGGCACGCTACGACACATCGCCCAGCAGACGGGCGGGAAGTACTATCGCGCGACCGACGAGACGAAGCTGCACGAGATCTACAAGGAGATAGACTCACTCGAGAAGTCTCGTCTCACCTCTCGCTCGGTGAGTGCCTACGAAGAGCGCTACATGCTCTTTGCTTTGCTCGCTATCGTGCTCCTTGGCGCCGCTTTCTTATTACGAACCACCTTGCTGCGAGCTAACCCATGATACAGTTTGCCTATCCCCTCCTGCTGTGGCTCCTGCTACTCGTACCGCTCCTGCTACTCGTTATGATCGTCGGTCAGAGACGGCGACGTAAGCAGCAGCTGCGCTTTGCCACGCCTCAGATGCTACGGCAGATCATGCCCGACCGCTCTGCCAAGCGGGACTGGTGGCGCGCTTCGCTCAAGCTCATCGCCATCGCTCTGCTCATCGTGGCACTGGCTCGTCCGCAACTCTACACCCATGCGCCCGTCTCGTCACAGCAGACGATCGGGGTAGACCTAGCCTTCTGCATCGATGTCTCCAACTCGATGGCGGCACGTGACGTCAAGCCCGACCGTATCGGCTTTGCCAAGCAGATTGTGACCCATACGATGCAGGAGTTGGCGGGTTCACGAGTAGCTATGGTCGTCTTCGCTGGAGGCGCTTACATACGTCTGCCACTGACGCCCGACTTGCCGACGGCTCGCACCTTCCTCGCAGACATACAGCCTGGCATGGTCTCCAACCAAGGCACCAACCTAGGGCAAGCACTCGAACGCTCCGCACAAGCACTCGCAGCACCCTCACGAGCCGGCAAAGCGGTCATCATCCTGACCGATGGCGAGGATCACGAAGGCGGACTCGAAGAGGGTATCGAGCGACTCAAGAAGCAAGGGATCAAGGCTTACGTCGTAACCATCGGACTCCCCGAGGGTGCCAACATCCCCTTTGGAGAAACGCTCCTCACCGACTCGCTCGGCGTGCCGGTACTCTCGAAGCCTAACCCTGAGATCACGGCAGAGATTGCCAACGCTACGGGCGGACAGAGCTTCGTCGGTAGCAGTCCCCGCGCCATTAGCAACCAGCTGGTCAACCAGCTCCGCACATTGCCCCAAGCCAATCTGAGTGGCGAGGGTGAGCAGATCGAGGAGCTCTATGCGCTCCCCACGCTAGCTGCGCTCCTCTTGCTCCTGCTCGCCAATGGGATCATGCGCCGCAAGAGCCGCCTGTTCAGTCGTATTCAAATCTTTGGTCATCATGATGCGTAAGCTTCTATATATTGTCTTACTCTTGCTCTCTAGCTTGACACTCGTCGGGCAGACTGTACGACTAGACGCACGGCGGGGCAATAAGAGCTACAATCGGAGCAACTACTCGTCAGCACGTAAGGCTTATCTCTCGTCCGTGGCTCGTGACTCGACCTACGCTCCCGCCCGACTTGGTCTGGGCGATGCCCTCTACATGTCGGGCGACACGGTCGCTGCCGTGCAGATGTGGCAGCGTATAGCGAGCGACAGCAAGGCTGATCCACGCTTGCAGGCCTTAGCCTGGCACAACCTGGGTAACCGCTGTATGGACACACAGCAGTATGACAAGGCGATCGAGGCTTACAAAGAGTCGCTCCGCAGAAACCCTACCGACGATGAGACGCGCTACAACTTAGCCCTAGCGATCAAGCTCAACAAGCAGCCTCCACAGCAAGGTGGTGGCGGAGGCGGTGGTGGCTCACAGTCCGATCCGTCGCAGACACCTCCCGACCAGCAGCCGCAAGAGCAGCCACAAGGCAAGGAGCCAGACCTCGACAAGTCACAGGCTGACCGTATCCTCGATGCGCTCCGCCAGCAAGAGCAACACACACGCCAGCGCATCAACCAGCGCCAGCCACAGCAAAAGAATCAGAACAAGAAGAACTGGTAATGCTACGCCTACGCACTTCGATACAACGCACCCTCCTGACACTCATCTGGCTCTGTGCCGTCGCCTTCGCAGGCTTAGCACAGCTCACGGTGATCGTACCCCAGCAGGTTGCCGAGGGAGAGACCTTCCAGTTAGTTTATCGTGCTGCGGGAGCGCACGAGCTAGGGGCTTTCACCGCTCCTCAGATTGCCTCTGGGCTGAAAGTGCTCTACGGACCTCAACTCAACGTACTGCACAAGATGAGCGGAGGCGTCTCAAAAGAGTACACCACTATCACCTATACGCTACAAGCGACCAAAGCGGGCACTTACACCATTAGTGCGGCTCAGCTACGAGTCGGGCAGAAGAGCCTCACGGCACTATCTAGGCGCATACAAGTCGCCAAGGCGCAAGGGCTGACGCAGCAGGCTATCGCCTCTGGCGAGTCGCTACAGATAGCAGACCGAGACATGTATATGCGTGCCGTCGTCTCCTCGCAGTCGGTCTACACACAGCAGCCCGTCCTCGTATCGCTCTACCTCTACTCACGCTATGGCAACCTCGCAGGCGTAGACCGCAAGCCACCCGAGGTGACTGACTTCGTCACCAAGGAGATCCCGCTACAGCACACCAGCCTCACCACAGAGCGCGTCGGTGGCAGGCTCATGTACAAGGCACTCATCTGGCAGATCCTCGCCTACCCACAGCGTAGTGGCGAGCTAGTCATCCCCTCCTTTGAGTATGACTTCCAAGTATCTGTAAATCGAAAGGTGGATAACGAGGAGGATCTCTTTGCCAATAAAGCTGTCGCAACGGCTCATAAGAAGTTGCACTCGCAACCCTTGAAGTTGACCGTACGACCACTCCCTGAGGGAGCTCCCGAGGGATTCGATCAGTTGGTCGGCTCCTTCCAGATCCAAGGCTCGCTCTCCGCGCCCGACCCGACCTACGAGACGGGTCGCGCCATGACCTACCGACTAGAGATCACTGGGCGGGGCAATGTCTCCCTACTCTTAGCTCCAGAGCTAGGCTTGTCCGACAAATTTGAAGTGTACGAGCCGCAGCTCATCCGTGACGACCAAAAGGTGCAAAATGGCAATACGGAGGTGCATCGCATCTACGAATACACCATCATACCGCACGCCACGGGACAGCAGACGGTGCCTGCCGTCAGCCTCCCCTACTTCGACCCCGCTACGAATAGCTACCGCACCGCCACGACAGCACCTATCCGTATAGAAGTAGCGCAAGGCTCTAACGATGTGCCACAAGTGGGCAAAGCAGGAGAGGCAAGCAGCTCACAGCGATATACGCCCTACCCCTACGATGCGCCTGCTCCCACCATCGTGTGGCGCCCCTGGAGTCGTGCCGGATGGGCTTACTGGCTCCTCTACGTGCTCCTGCTCATCGGTAGCGGAGTCGCCTATTGGCTCATACGTAGCGATCAGCGTCTCCGTGCCGACCATGTCGCTTATCATAAGAAGCGCTCCACGCCCATGGCGGAGCAGCAGATCCAGGCGATCCGTCAGCTCATCAAGGCGGGGCAGCAGTCGGAGGCTACAACCCAACTCTACGCTACCATAACGCACTATCTGCAAGATCACTACGCGCTCGCCACCTCCAGCCTTACACGGCAGCAACTAGCGAGTGCACTCAAGCAGCAAGGCGTAGCGGACGCAGAGGTCAACGCCTGGCTCTCCCTCCTCTCAGAGATCGAGCTAGCACGCTATGCGCCACAGCAAGAGGGCGACAGTCTGCCCCGCTGGGTAGACCAGCTAGAGCAACTCATCTCGCAGTCGTGATAGCTTCGCACCGAAGCTCTACGAAATACTAAGCCCCCCTCATCACAAGACGAGGGGGGCTTCTTTTATCTTCAGCTGTTCGGCTAAACGGTTCCTACGTTGGAACCGAAAAGTTCCTCCGTTGGAACTAAAAAGTTCCTGCCTTGGAACTAAAGAGTTCCCCCCTTGGAACTTTTTAGTTCCAAGAGGGGAACAATTTTTGGAACTCGTATCTACAACAGAAACAGTCTGATAGGGATGGGATAAGTAGTCAGAGCGACTGACTCCCGGGGTACTAAAGGTTACAGCACATCCTTCTTAAAACTTCACTCTGAAGGTAGTATAGTACCAAAACTCCTCAGAGTCTACCTTCTGATGTGGGGGTAAGAAGAGCTCTACCGATTTGAATCCTGTGTAGGAGATCAGTCGTGTCACATCATTGTAGTTATACTCAGTCGTCTCCATCTGCGCTCTAATCGTTCCTACAAGCTTATCCCC
>CAMCJO010000084.1 GCA_945875135.1 uncultured Porphyromonas sp. | reverse complement strand
GTGGAGGAATGCCCAGTTGCCCGGGTTGTGCCAGTCATAGTACTTAGCGTCCGAGGGTTCATGTTTGTCAGGTTTCTCTTGCGGGCCCGTGCCACCGGGCACAGTTCCAAGCCCCTCCCCATTCAGATCCGGCTTCCACCAGAGTTCGTCTGGAGAGACAGGGATGACCCCCTTCTGCGTCTGTGAGCTACCGCACTTAGTCCCTGTGACGGTCAGCGTGTAGGTGTTATACCGCGCCTCGCCGTTGATTACACAGGGAGCAGATACAGTGCAGGAGACGATACGACCTGTGGGTGTCGACTTCTTACCATTAGCGTCATAGATCACCCACTTATAGTTTTCGTTGGGAATACCTAGATTGGACGCCGTCAGGGTCATCGTCTCTCCAGGGCAAAGACCTCGTTTTGGCGAGAAGGTCACCTCGATACCCTCCGTGATGTCTATAAGCTTGACAGTAAGCTTCTCCGTCGGCATGTCTTGTGCTCCTGGACAAGGGCTAGTCGTAATCTCCAGGGTGTACTCATTCTTGAGGTCGCCATCCAGATCCCAGCGAACCATCAGGTCAGTCAGAGTTGAGATATCTTCACTCTTGATGATTGTTTTCCCGTCCTTGAGTACCACAGTACCCTTGCGGGTCGGGATGTTGATCAACTTAAACTCCATATAGCCAGTCTCCTTGGAGCAACGATACCCCACATAGGTAGGACGGCTATAAGAGGGAATTACCTTTGTTACATTGATAGGGACATCGACGGAGACCCATGGCAAATATGGCCACTCTCGCCAGCGCCAGCTCATTCCATCCTCACCCCAGTCATGGATATCGTTGGCGGAGTTGTAGTTCGAACTCGGCAGTTTAAATCTGTCGTTGTTTCCCCCTTGAAGTTCATTGAGGACAAACTGATCGACACCTACAGAGTCAACCGAGTTATAGCGTTTGTCATAGATGATCCATTGGTACGTAGACTGTAGATAAAAGTAGCGTAGATTTATCTTAGGATTGGCAGGATCTAGAGCTATATTCTTAAGAGGGATGTAGAACTTCGTGTGATCAATCGGATTGCCCTTGCTGTCAAAGGGGAAGAAGTAGAGATATCTAGAATCTCCTTTGGGGAGCCCCGTGACATAAAATACAAGATTACGGGGACGACCATTCTCATCTACGCCATAGTCTAAGCGCCCATCGGCAAAGGGGTAGACCCATGTCTCGTCACAAGAGACGTAGTCTACGACTGGTTCAAGCGGTTTCGTAAGTTTAGGCTCGAGGGGCGGCTCGGTCATATCTATGTTGATATAGAAAGACTCTCCAGGCTGACAAGGGTGCTCAAACTTGAAGCGGTAGATACCCCTTGGCATCAGATGCTCCGACATATACTTAAGCTTAGCCTTATCCTCGGTTATAATAGACTTCATGTTGCTCGTCCCATTCTCGTTGTTGTAAGGATAGACGACACGCTGACCATTCTTTCCCTCTATATAGAGAAACCTAAACGGATAAAGCTCCTCTCGTTCATCAGTCTCAGTAAACGTCGAAGACAGCTCGATAGTCTCCCCTAGTCGTATCATACCACCTCCGAAACGTTCATCATCAGTCTTCGTTGGGTCGGGCTTGCGATAATAGTAGTCCTCTCTACTCTTCTGAAACTCCTCATACCCCTCTGGAGCTCTCACGAGGGTCACCCTCATACCCGCAAGAGCATTGAGAGAGCGGTTGTTAGACCCCTTAGTTGTGAAGAGGTAGGTGTGGTAAGCTGGCGAAAGATAGGCGTCGAATGGGCCCATATTGACTTGGTCAGTGAGCGGATTGTTTAGGTGTACGTAGATGTTATAGAAGTCAAATAGACGATTATCTACAGGCTCACCATTAGTTGGCGCAATGATCAAGCTGGGCTTGGGAGTAACAGGCTTGCCATAGAGGTCGATGACATCCAGCTCAACATAGTAACGCTTCTTGGGATCGAACCCTGGGAAAGTATATCGCTTGTCTACTAATGTAGAGACCGCTGGACCGAAGTTTTTAGAGATGTGTACGGGCTTAGCTCCAGGAGCTGGTTTGCTCTCGCCATCGGCTAGCTCATAGTACTTAATGTATAAGGAGCAGAAATTCCACCCTTGGAACCATACAATCTGACCTATCGAGCAGTCAGAGGTGCCTTCCGTCTCAAGAATTTGAAAGCGTCCGCCTCCAGACTTTCCCCCACCCACATAGTCTAAGTCCACACGAATTGGAATAGTAATATAGTCGGGACATCCCGCATTGGGACGCTTAACTCGTATCAGCAAAGCTCCTGGAAGTGCCTTCTGCTCTCCAAGTTCTTGGAGTGACATAGACTGAGGTAGCTTGTAAGAAAGTCCGACCTCATCACCATCCTTCGTCTCATTCACATAAACTCTAGAGGGTGATCCCTTTTGGTCACTCCAGAGGAGAGAACTGACGTCTAGAGACCCCTGCTTGAGCTTTTCATACTCTAGCTGGGTTACGATAGCCACCTCGTAGTTCTTAACGAAGGTAGCAGGGAAGGAGTCTCTATACTCAGGGAAGTATGCCTCTGGACTATTATCATAGCCCTTATTGATTGCCTTAAAGAGCTCACGTAGCTCTGGTTTTTCCTTATTGAAGCTAGCAGCAAACGAAGAGATGCCACTCGCACACCCCTCAGCATCCATCACGGCGATTCCAAAGCGTATCTTGAGATCTGATGGCACCGTAGGTAAATCTGGGTTAGGGCCGTAGACGACAAACTGCCTTTGAGCAGTCCGTCGACAATCACTCTCTACGGTATATTTGTAGGTGCCCTGGGGTAATACTCCGTTATAGTCAAAGTGGTAGAGGACGAAGCCCTCCTTGACCTCCTGCTTAGTGGGTTGCATTTCCTTTGCTCCCGTAAAGGAATCGGGTGCACCCTCAACATTCAGGTGTGGGGGACGCTCTGCACTGGCTCGCACTACAATATGAAAGCTACCGTAAGGTCTACAGGTTAGTCGATACGGATCAAACTCCTCCTTGAGCACCACTAGGTCGACATACTTATCCTGGACCTCTACATCCATGAGGAGGTTGGTCTCAAAGACAGACTTGTGAACACCTTCTTTAGGTATCAGCCTAATGTAGATACGGTAGTCCTTACGCCCTGGAAGCTGCTCTATAGGAAGTGCATCCGTAGGTGTTGGAGCGGCCTTATAACCTTTGGTATAGCTGAGTCCATCCTTATCCCTGACGTCGTACTCCACTTTGCCTATCTGTGAAAGGTATAGTGGAGCACCTGAATTAACATCTAGCAGTCTAACCTCCATCGTACCATCATTCTGACAGTAGGAAGGTGTTGTCTTTACTCCGATTGAGTACTTAAAGCTTTTCTCCATTAGCTGATAGTCCTTCTGCGCGGAGAGCATAGAGATCGACAGAAGGAGGAGAAGGAGGGAGAGGGTGATGTATCTATATCGTTTCATAGCGTATGAGACATAGGTTGGATAAAGGGTATCTGCATCAAGGCACGACTACTCAAAGTCTTGCTGCGTGATCTTGATCTGGTACCAAGTGTTGCGGATGACGGAGTACTTGCTCACGTCCTTATTGTTTGCTGCTAGCTGACCTTTCTCTTCCGAGGTACGATCATCAAATTTGTCTTTGATCGGGTGCCTGCCAACCTGATAGCCAGTGCGGTGCTTGGGATCCCAATCATTGACTTGGAAGGTGAGCCTGAGCTGCATCGCTGCTAGTTGGTCGGGCGTTAGCCCCGCATCGGCACTCGTCGGACGGATGAACTCTGGGACGTAGATCGTCGTGTAGTAGTCGGAGCACCTAAGCTCGCCGATAGCGTGACCGGTGCTTGCCGTGCTAGCCATATTGCGCTGCACCTTGTTCTTGTCTCGCTCTATGTAGTAGCAGTCCTGTCCGTCCTGAGGATTGGTATAGTAGTTATTGCTGATAGGACTGTAGAGCGAGGTGGTCCACTGGTTCTCGTCGTAGTAACGCGAGGCGAAGAGAGCGAAGTAGCGTGGCACGTTGTACAGTGCCATCTCAAAGTTATCGATATAGTCTAGGACGAGCATCTGATCTGATGTGGGGTCGCCCAGCACGCTATTGGCAATCATGTCGGGCATCGTTATGTCGATACGTGCTAGGACGCGCGTCAGACGTACGGGGTGACGCTCCGTCGGTGTGGCGAGGAAGCGGTACGGATCCCGCTCGGTGCCTTGACCCAGCATCTTCTTGATCGCATCAATAGATACGTTGGAACAGATAGCGGTCATCGGGATCAGGTCATCCGCAGCAGTACCCTCCGCTAGCTTAGGGAGGAACTCTGGCTGCCAGGGGATCTTCGTCAGCTCGGGAAGGGTGTAGAGTTGCCCACGCTCCGAGACACCCTGCAGGGCTGTCGTCAGGTTGTAAGTCTTCGACGCCTCATTGGCAACGAAGTAGAAGTCAAAGCTCTGTATTTCTTTGGGGATCATCACGGGATGACTCCAAGAGGTACTATTGTCTGTTGGTTGGCGAAAGCCTCCTAAAACTTGGTTGACTAGACACTTGCCCGTAGCGTGGTCGAAGATGAGGACACGCACAGACTTGATCATATCCTCCGCATTTTTGAGCTTCTTCTGGAGCTCAGGTAGAGGCACCTCTCCCTGACGGAAGGTAGACTGCGGAGCCAAGCTCATCGAGAGGTAGAAGTCCCCCTGCTCTGGAGGACAGGCGGAGGGATCCTCCTTGACGCAGCTGGTCAGACCAGCCAGCAGGAGCATCGTGGAGAGCAGCCACGCAAGGATCGTGCGGGAGCCTCCTTGTATGCTATATCGATTGCACTTCATCATGGCCTTGCTACTCTATACTATACATTATATATTATGGTCTTGCTCACGGATGAGCCAGCCATTGATCCATACGTTCACCGCTAGAAAAGTCTCTCTTGTGACTGGCTTACCGTCGAAGGCGAAGATGATAGCGTAGCGATCCTCACGATCGAGGAACTCCTGATCGGAAAGCTTGTTGTTTGCGTGGAACTTCGTCTGTAGCAGTAGCGACAGCAGGTCCACGTTGAGGAGTTCCTCGCCCGTAGCACGCTCCGTGATGATGAGTCGCTGCTCTTGGTTAGTCAGTAGGCGGAGCGTGTTGAGCTCCACAGCGATACCGCCCGTTCCCTTGACCTGCTCAGCATAGTACGGGGTGTAGGTGAGGACATCGTCGGTGAGCACCTCGCCAGCGCCGTTGTAGCGACCGTTGGGTGCGGTGATGCGGAAGTCATAGTTCTCAAGCTTGATATTGGACTTGCCACCCTTAGAGATGTCCTGCATGACGAGGCGGATCTTGTTGGTCCACTTAGCCATCGGGACTACGATAAGACGACTGCCATCGCCCAGCACCTGTACCTCCTTGGAGATGCCATAGAGCAGCGGTGGCAGCTCAGCGGCGATGCGCTTGTCCTCAGCTCTCGAGATCTGTACGAGCAGATCCTGCATCGTCGAGGTGCCGACCTGTAGCTTGCTCTGCTCATAGAGAGTACCCATACGGTGGCCACAGAGTGCCATGATGGTGTAGTTGCCTGGATCGAGTCGTAGCTCGAAGGTCTGCTGCTCCTCGTAGGGTGCAGCCGCATCGATCATATCCGAGACAAAGTGCCCCGCCTCGTCGAAGATGTAGAGATGCACATCCTCGGCCTCGCGATGCCAGCGATCTACGTACTGCATGTTGTAGTCGTAGCACAGCTGCACACGGAGGGGGCAGGTGGATAGATCCTCATAGATGCACTTGTCGCAAGAGACGAAGCTCCAGCTCAGCAGGATCATGACTCCTATATATAATAGTCTCGACCGAGATAGAGTGTGTGAAACCATAGTGTCAATGTGGGGCTTTAACCCTCTTTATGTGAATAGTTCCTATGAGGGGAACATTCAACCCCTCATAGGATAATGCCGTCGGTGCGATCGTTACGTGTAACCCGCTCAAACGGGTAATCCTTTGTAGGGACGCACCGAGACGACTCCCTGTAGGGACGCACGATCTGTGCGTCCGTCCCCGTTAAGGGTTACGATGTTTAGGTTGCGACGTCCCAGTCGTTCGACAACGGACGCTCAGACCGAGCGTCCCTACAGCGGGTTACACGTCTCGCAGTTCGACAAGCGAAGTGTACTTAGGAATTATAGAGAGATATCCTGTGTACGAACGATCCAAGGATTGATTGTGATGTCGAATGAGACGAAGACCTTCGTTGGGTCGTCATCATCGTCGTCATCCTTCTCGTTGACAACCTCAGGCTCACCTGGCTGAGAGATCTTTGAGATGTTGATCTTGTAGATGTTGTTACGTACTACACCGTAACGACCGTAACCCATATCCTTGCCAGACTGAGTATCATTGAAGTGACGGATTAGGTTCGTCTGATAGTAGCAAGCTCCATCCTTGTAAGCCTTGATATTCTCAAACGTACCAGAAGTAGCAACGTCACCCTGAGTATCAACATTCATACTAGCAAGAGCAGCCTTGAGGGCAGCCTTAAAGCCTGCGGGTGTTTTGTCAATCTCAGTCTTGGTGTTAGTATTGTCCTCGATGATACCCTTATACTCAAGCATCTTAGTCTTTGTAAAGGTGAAGCCCATATAGCTGTACCATGTCTCACCCTCTGTGAAGGTGATGCCATCATGCTCGTCAGGAGTCCAAGTACCACTGAGAACGAATGAGGTCGTACCCTGGTGCTTCTGCATAGGAGCGTCCATCGTGTTCTCGAGGCAGTACTGACCATTAGCATCATCGTAGCCAAAGGTACCCTTTAGCTCAGGCTTACCCTCTAGGTAGGTGAAGTCTGCAGCGTTGAACTCACCAGCTAGGAAGTTAGGATCCTTAGCGTAGCGGTTGAAGCGTGTGCTACCATCCTTAGCAGCCTCTGCGACGAAGTTATCCTTAGACTCCATAACCTGAGCGAGCTGACGATAGATGAAAGTCTTCTTGTTGGTAACGTTGAGCTGCCACTTGATGTTGGTCAGCTTACCATTCTCAAATGTAGGATTGCCACCTACGAATACCTTAGCGAGGATACGATCTACGTTTACTTTGATAGGAGCACCCGCAGCTTCAGCCTCAGCCTCGGTAGCCTTCATAGCTGAAGCAGCGACCTTGACAAGACCCTGCTCGTTAGACATCATAATGCCATTAGCTGAGAGCTTAGTAGCATCAGACGTGATAGCAGCCTGGGCATCCTTGAGGTACTTACCCTCTGCAGTAGCTGCGATAACCTCAGCTGTTGGGTTGATGATGGCGAGCATCTGGTAGTCCTGGCTTACGACTGCCTTAGCCTTTGTGGTAAAGTTAGCCGTTGTAGCGGTACCAGCTATGTCACCCGAGGGAGCAGCGCTACCCGTACCTGTGATGTTGTAAGTGAGGGCATACTTAACGATGCCAGAGGTCTCGTCGAAGAGTACGACGCGGACTCCCTTGATAGCCTGCTCGTCAGTGGTACCTACGTAGGTATCGCCAGCGTTCTTATCTGCTACACCAGCTCTTGTGCCACCCTGTGGGAGGTTGAAAGTAAAGGAGATGAAAGCATCAGCCTTCTCGTTCTTTGGTTGGTTCTTGTCGTTCTTGCAGCTTGCGAAGAGCAGAACTGCTGCGACAGCCAACGCTGCATACATAAACTTCTTCATAGTTGAATTGGTTTGATTAGTTATTAAAGTGAATATTCTTCACGAGCAAAGGTACGCCACATATTCTTATAGCGAGTTGACATTTTCGGTATATCTTTTGACAATCTCAGTATTTAACAGTTTGGAGGGTAGACGCTAGAGATTAGAGATTAGAGGTTAGAGGGATCGGAGCTATCAGAGTGCATCGGAGCGATCGGAATGATACGTCGCCCTGGGAGCTCCCACCGTAGGGGCGGACCTATGTGTCCGCCCGTCTTCACTTGAGCGCAGTCTATTCTGCGGGCGGACACGCAGGTCCGCCCCTACACAAGCTACGTCAGCACGACAATTCCACGCATCAAACGCTGTAACCTCGATCTCCGTAGGGTCGCTCGGCGAGTGCCGAGTCGGAGGGCGACGTGGGGAGGAACGCAACAATAATTTAAGGTTGACTACATATCGATACGGCGCTGTGTCGGGGAAAATCGATTTCCACGTGGATATTTCGAAATCCCCACGTGGGGAAGGAAAATCCTCCACGTGGGCGCGAAATAAAACTTCGGAAGAATGAAATGAAACTTCGGAGGAATGAAATGAAACTTCGGAGGAATTTTTTGACGCCCACGTGGAGATTTGAGATTTTCCACGTGGATATTCGAGAAAGGAGGGAATCGGACGAATTTCCCTGTAAAGATATGTAAATGGGGATTAGAGGCTAAAAGTTAGAGATCGGAGTGATACGTCGCCCTGTAGAGACGCTCGGTCTGAGCGTCC
>CAMCJO010000083.1 GCA_945875135.1 uncultured Porphyromonas sp. | reverse complement strand
CAGAAAGTGATGATAGCTGTCACGGTGATTGTCGTTGCAGTTCCAGAGGGGCTACCTATGAGCGTGACCCTCAGTCTAGCCTACAGTATGCGTAGTATGATGAAGACCAACAACCTCGTACGGCGTATGCATGCCTGTGAGACTATGGGCGCAGCAACGGTAATATGCACCGACAAGACTGGCACTCTGACACAAAACAGAATGACCGTCACAGACTCCTCCTTTGTAGAGGGCACATCCCCCCAACTAGTCCACCTCTCTATGGCTGTCAACTCTACGGCACACCTTGACCAGCATGACAGCGAGCACCCCACCGTACTAGGTAATCCTACAGAGGGGGCACTGCTCCTATGGCTACATCAACAGGGGGTAGACTACAAAGAGCTACGTCAGGACTACCCTCTAGTATCTCAGCTACCCTTCTCTACTGAGCGCAAGTATATGGCATCTGTCATCCAGATCGATGGAGTAGATCACCTATTGATTAAGGGAGCTCCAGAGATCGTTATGCAGCACTGCTCTCTCAGCACAGCTACTCTCAGCCACTACGAAGATCAACTGCTGAGCTATCAGTCTCGTGCTATGCGCACCATAGGTTTTGCTTACGCACCTCTTGATGGTGCCACCCCATTTGTAGATAACAAGCTAGCCGTTGACGCACTCACCTTTATGGGTGTCGTAGGCATTAGTGATCCTATCCGTCCCGAAGTCCCAGCAGCCATCCAGAGCTGTACAGATGCTGGCATTCAGGTGAAGATCGTCACGGGGGATACCTCTGGTACCGCTAAAGAGATAGGACGTCAGATCGGACTGTGGGACGACTCTTGTACCGAGAGAAACATCATCACAGGAGCTGAGTTTGCTCAGATGAGTGACGAGGAGCTCGCTACCCGTGTACAGGATGTGCGAATCGTGAGCCGTGCTCGTCCTATGGATAAGGAGCGCCTCGTAAGACTCCTACAGGAGCAGGGAGAGGTAGTCGCTGTCACTGGTGATGGTACCAACGATGCGCCCGCTCTCAATCGTGCTCACGTAGGTCTCTCTATGGGAGACGGCACCTCTGTAGCTAAGGAGGCGAGTGATATCACAATCCTGGACAACTCCTTCGCCTCTATCTCTAAGGCGGTAATGTGGGGACGCTCTCTGTATCTCAACATACAGCGCTTCATCCTCTTCCAGATGACGATCAATGTCGCAGCCTGTATCATTGTGCTGATAGGTGCATTCCTAGATACCGAAAGCCCTCTGACAGTGACACAGATGCTTTGGGTCAACTTGATCATGGACACCTTTGCTGCGCTAGCTCTCGCCTCACTACCTCCTAGTAGTAGAGTCATGAAGAGCAAGCCTCGCAAGCAAACGGACAATATCATATCGCCGGCTATGGCCAAGCGTATTTTTGGTCTCGGGAGCTTTTTCGTCGTGCTACTCTTTGCTGTCATGCAGTACTTCAAGCATGCGGAGGTGACTACTCTGACGGAGTTTAGCTTTGCAGAGCTAGGACGTCACTTCTTTGACTTTAACCAGGGTGCATTCAGTGGCTATGAGCTAACTGTTTTCTTCTGCTTCTTTGTATTCCTTCAGTTTTGGAATATGTTCAACGCCAAGGCCTTTCACTCAGGCAAGTCTGCACTAGCAGATCTCAAGCATTGTCGTAACTTCCTATTCATTGCGAGTATTATCGTTATAGGGCAGGTGGTTATCACGACGTTTGGTGGAGAGATGTTTCGTGTAGTGCCACTAGATCTCGTCAGCTGGGCGATCATCGTACTCTCTACGAGCTTAGTGCTATGGTGTGGAGAGATCTTCCGATGGGCTAAGAAGTAAGCTCCCCGCCCCACTTCCATCAATATGACAAAGAACTAATCAATTAAGAGTCTATGAACAAGATTTCAGCACGTCTGCTTACTATCACCCTAGCAAGCTATGCTCTCTTACAGCTCGTATCTTGTAGTAATAAGGTACCTACAGCTCCTGACACGAAGTATCTTCCAGACTTTCACGACACCTACTATCGTGAGAAGATTGATGCCATCGTCCCCGATCAGCTGGCACTCTATGTAGATTACTCCACCTGTATCGCTCTAGGGCAAAACTCGCCCTTCTTTCAAGCTCTCGTGCCCTCTTGGACAAATGCGGCAAAAAGCTTCTTTGCCATCAAGGGCAGTACCATAGAGGAGCACTCAGCCGACTCGACCTTCTTACTACTACGCAGTGTGAGCGAGGTCAACTATGCAGACATCAAAACAGCTGCAGAGCGCATAGCTCAAGGCAATACCGAAGGAGTGCTGCTGACCGATGGAGAGTACTTTCAGCCTTCGATAGCACTAGGGAATATCAACAACCCCTATATGGCAGAAGCGTTTAAGACTTGGCTCAAAAGGGGGCACGACATCTACATCTATATAGAGCCTTACGAAGAGGTGTACAAGGGTGAGCCCTATCAGAAGAAACGCTTTTACTTCATCTTTACTGACAACCGTCTCGCAGGGAATATCTACGAACGTATCAAACAGACAGTCGATAGAAGCCAATACGATGGCGTACAGCTCTTTCATCTATCTGCAGATCACCCAGCACTCTACACAGAGGGGGGGCAGACCTCTTCGCCTCACTCCATACTGAGTGCTAAAGCCACCCCAGGCGGATCCTATGAGATACAGGACTGGGAGATAGACTGGAAGAATGGCATAGAGCCTCTACTCGTCAATGCTATAGATCCTGAGACTGGGGACGCCCTCCCCGAGGGGATCCCCTTCACGTCAGGTCTGCATCTAGATAAGAGTAGCTTCGGAGGCTGTCATATCACGGAGATTAAAGCGACAGTCTACAATATCAATCAAGCTTACACCGACTACTACAACAGCAGAGAGGCTGCAACGCCTCCCGAAGAGCAGACCACATCTAGCGAATGTGACCACTTTGTCAAGATAGACGATAAGGCTTGGCGCGACGACTCTGTAATCAACCTTCACTTTGATACGGAGTATTACAACCCCGCATCAGCCCTGGATGGGAGTCCTTTTAACTACTTTATGATTAGGCTCAGCGTTGCAGACGTAGAGCTGGAGGATCAATACAAGGGAATGTTTTCATTCGACAGTATAGATATGCCTGGCTCTCAAAACGTCTCTATCGTATCTAGTATAGAGCAGTGCCTAGCTGACCCCGACATCATTGCCCAGATGAAGTCTTGCCCTATCTACACCATCTATGTGAAAGCAAACCAACGATAATAACTCAAACCAACACATACTTATGACACCAGTAACTAACGTCAACCAACTGAATCAGTTGATGAATAGCACCATGATCTATGCGGTCGTGGTGAGTCTCATAGCTCTAGCCCTGGCATGGCTTATCTCCTCTTATCTGATCCCGTGGGAGGGAGGCAATGACCGCTCTTATATTAAGCGTCGCATCGTGTATCTTGTCATTGGAGCCGTTGCTGTCCTGGGATTCTGGATGTACAACGACCTAGTAGTGATGAACTACATAAAGAATGTAGGTCTCCAGAATATGTTTGCAGCTTGCAACCTCAAATGCGTAGGGATCAATCTAGGTATCTATTTAGTCGTCGGGGTGGTACTTATGTTTGCCTTCCGTCGCTCGAAGTTTGGTTCAATCCTTGGTAAAGAAAAGAAGTAATCACAGATAGCTATGCCTACACCATTTTTTGTTTTAGGGATCGGAGGTACAGGGATGCGCTGCATCGAGTCTCTGATACACCTCTGTGCTATGGGGATGTTTGACGATACAGAGATACATCTACTCGCTCTAGACACGGACAAGAACAATGGCAACTTCTCTAGACTCAAAGAGGTCAAAGAGGCTTACTGTAATGCCAAAGGGAGCAAAGAGGCTGATAGAGTAGCTCTGTCTAACACCTTCTTCTCTGCTAACTTGAAGTACTACGAGTTTAGTCCCAACTATGAGCAGAAGAGTACCTTTAGAGCTGTCTTCGGATATGATGACACGCACTATCACAATCGTGAGGAGGCTGATCTAGCAGACCTTGTCTTCTCTAACAATGTGCAAAACTTCAACCTGCGTCATGGCTATAGAGCCCAGACACACCTAGGCTCTATGATGATGTACCACTCTATCATAGAGGCTGCTCAGTCTCCTCGAGACAACGACTTAAAGCGTTTTCTGGGCAGACTAACGACTGCTGCTCAAAATGGTCAGCCCCGAGTCTTCATCTTAGGCTCTGTCTTTGGTGGTACGGGCGCCTCCTCTATTCCTATTATCCCCCAAGCGATATCTCGAGCTGCGGGCATCATGAGCAATGGCGTCGCAAACGTACTGAGCAACGCTTACTTTGGCTCTACACTACTGACAGCTTACTTTACCTTCAAGGCTCCCACAGGTAGTGAACTCAGCAATCAGAAGGTCATCGCGACGAGTGATAAGTTTGCACTAAACTCGCAGGTCGCTATGATGTTTTACAACGATGACAAGACTGTCGCAAGCACCTACCAGAAGTTCTATATGCTTGGCACGAGCGGATTAGACTGGGATCCTATGCAGAAGCAGTCTGACAGGATTACTGAGACCATCACAGGTGGAGAGCAACAGAAGAACGACTCGCACTACATCGAGTTACTAGCAGCGTGTGCCGCTCTCAGCTTCTATCGCATGGACGAGAGCCAGCTCAGAGACAACAAGGCTCAGAATCAAACGGACTACCTGTATCGAGCTATCAGCGATACAGGAAAGCTAGACTTTCAAGACTTCGTAGGCAAGGATATGGCTAAAGAGTTTGCTCAAAGGTTTGGCATGCTCATCGCCTTTTCGCTCTTCTGCAACGGCGAGGACAACTTCGTCGAGAGTGTACGCTCTGGAGATCAAAAAGAGATTCAAGAGTTCACCGAGATGGATGTAACGCAAGTCACAAACCTACGCAACTATTTCAATCTATTCTTCGTCAAAGCAGTCGGTGACACCCTACAAGAAGGATGGCTACGTCAGCTCCATAGATCTGCAGGTGGTGGAGACACATTCTTATTTCATGCAGCTTTGTTTTCACCGACTAGCTTTAGAGAGCTTATGAAGTACGATTGGAACAATAAGCTCTATCGTAATGAGGGTGTAGGTAAGGACAATAAGTACTCTAAGACGGGGACACTTCTTAATAAGTCAAAGTTTGACCCCTTCAAGGAGACGCTTATCAGCGTACAAGATGACGCCCAAAAGCAAGCGTGGAATCAAATCAGCAACAAAGGGGAGCAACTCTACAAGCTCATCTTTGACACGCTAGCCAAGCTATATAAGTTCAACTGACACATCGGATACAACTATGTCTAAAGCGTTACTGATAAAGAGTTATACCAACCTAACGACGGGTACCCCAGGAGAGTGGAACGAACTCAATATGCCCGTATCATACATACAAGGCATCGAAACGGGCAAAATCCTTGATGACCTCACGGCAGACAAACTAAACACACTAATCTCAGGAATCCCCACACCCTGGGCTCGTGCTAAGCTCTTTAAGTTTGCTCTGAATACCCTCGCCACACCCGATCCAAACATCGACAGCTCGGGACTACAGCAATTCTATGAGATGCTGTATGATGAGTGGAAGGGACTACTAGCTGTGATAGCTTTGTATCCAGACCGAATCCGCTTTTCTAATCCTATAGAGATGGATGTCAATGGTCAGGCTTATGGCATTGCATCATCCTTCGGGCGTATGCTCTTTGACGACCGAGACCTCTGGAGCAACCAAGACAAGCTAGCTACAGAACCAGATACGCAGCCTTTCATACAGTTGATCTACTATCGAGACTGCTTGGTCGGAGGAACCTCCCCGATGACAGGAGTATTCACGGGTGTGGAGTATGACCATCTGCCTGAGGCTAGCGACATAAGCTGGTACCGAGGCGGGAGATTTGAGAGTCCAGATCCCTATTTATCTCCAGACCATCTGCAGAAGCTATATCTCTTTGTCAAGAACCTCAACAGCAACCTGAGAGCTTTTGAAGAGAAGATCAACTCTCAGCGAGGATCTAAGCCTCACGAGGAGATCAATGGTTTCAAGCAGATGAGCCGCTTGTGGGAGGAGGAGCTACGTCAGAGAGGGAGCAACCTGAGGGACAGAGGTCCTATAGCCTCCTACCCCAATCTAGAGTGCCCATTTTCTTTGCTTTTTGAGAGCAACGTGCCTGTTTATCTGAAGCTGGACGACTACACCTTTACCTATACAAATGAAGGAGGCGGTGAGTATAAGCTTATCGGAGATATCCAAAAGCTACTGAGCGATGACAAATTTGTCATCGGCTGGGTAGAAGACGAAGATGCCCGTCCTAAATTATCAGAAGCACCCGTCTTCTACTTAAAGACAAAAGACTTACAGTCTAAGAAGAACTATTACTTTACGATCCCCTTATCGGAGTCTGGTGTAGATGTCTTCAAAAACGATCTTTCTGGCATGCTAGGCTACAGTGACTCTGACAACGTATCTCTCTCAGGCGTGATCACTGACTCAGGGCAACTAGCAGCCACACTCTCAGTCAAGGTGGATGGTCAGCGCGTCACGCTCAACACGCGAGAGTATGCCATCCACTGGATGACGGACCTCGGCAAGGTTATTATGTGGCCTAACTTCGTCTCAGAGCATTGGAGCAAGTACTACCTTTACTCAGAGTTCACCGCTGATGCTCAGGAGCTCTTTGAGCCTATCTTTAAGGTCCAAAACAAGTTTGTCAAGACTATCAACGGATCTTTTTGGACAGGAGATTACCAAGCTGAGGTAGACGAGCCTAAGCAAGTAGATGTCAAGAAGCTCATCACCTACCCTGCTGGTGAAGGCGAGGATCTACACAAGTACAACATCATCTGCACAGACAAGCCTCTAGGAGGCGTCGTAGCATACGTTAAGGACATGGGGAAGCCAAGCCATGCGGGATTCCTTATATTCCGTCCACAGATTGTGGAGGATCGCACCTCCTTACCGCCACAGACAGAGGCTGTGGTCGGTATAGACTTCGGGAGCAACAATACGTGTCTCTTCTACAATGAGGGCGACAGAGAGCCAGCTCCGATACAGTTTGAGAACTACCGCTTAGTAGTCGTAGGCAAGGAAAATAACAACCTCAAAGCTGTAGCCGAAAACAACGAGCTACTATTCTTCTCCAACTACCCCGCCACCAATGGTCAGATTAAGTCTTGGCTACACGAGCAGGACTCACGCTACAACACCCACAACGAGGCCTTAGAGATTGCAGGCGGTGTACCCGTCAATCGTCCCAACGTATTGGTTCGCAAGATGGATCGCTTTGCCATCACGACACAAGCAGGTACCCTGCACTACAATATGAAGTGGCTTAGCGATAACCGTGGGCTACTCAAGAAGAGTGCATTCCTTAAGACCATTTGGCTCCAAGCATGTGCTTACCTCTACAAAAACAGGATTCGCCCTGCTAAGCTAGTCTGGAGCTATCCAGGATCTATGATGCCCGCTGACCGGACAGAGCTAGAGCGTATCTATGAGGACTTGTGCAAGCTAACGCCGATTTCTAATCAGCGGAAGCCCGAGCTTAGCGATCAACTTACGACAGAGGCTGAGGCTGTCTGTAGCTTTGCCTTGTCACAGGAGTTCGGTCTCAATGTAGACAATCTTTTCCTAGGCATTGATGTGGGTGGTAGCACCAGTGACATACTCATCCTAGGCAAAGACCCCAACAACGGCAACCGGGCATCGCTCCTAAGAGAGAGCTCAGTACGAATGGCTGCAGGAGTCTTCTTCAACACAGTCATCAAGTCCCAAGAGTTTAGAGAGGCGCTGATCTCTTTTCACGAGGGGAGACGTACCAATGTCAATGTGAGCAACATCAAGGCTCTCCAAAGCGAGCCTTCGAAGGCTCCTTACTTCCTCAACAGCATCTTCGATCAGCTACAAACGGAAGAGGAGTATGATGAGTTCTATCGCTCCATAGACAACAATGCCAAGTCCGTCTTCACAATACCTGCTTATGTGACTGGGCTACTCCTTTTCTACTCTGGCATGCTAATAGGTAAGACTATCAAGGTGGAGCAGTTAGACCAAGTCTCACGAGTTGATGTACTCTCTTTTGGTAAGGGCGGACGTCTCTTCCATTGGTTGAAAAACTCTGCAGGCAACAGGCTCACCAACGAGTATTACGGATCATGTCTCAATGCAGGCGTAAGGTGTGTCATAGACAAGGAGCTGCAAGTGTCCTATCGTGAGGAGATCGCTGTAGACAACAAAGCCGAAGTAGCAAAGGGTCTCGTCAATTCGAAGGAACTCCACAAAAAGGAGTCAGGAGTATCTTCCGACATCTGCGGAGAGGACGATGTTAAGTACACCATGGAGGATGGTAGCATACGTACACTACTTGTAGACGATGAGCTGACGGGAGACTACTTTACCAATGAGATG
>CAMCJO010000082.1 GCA_945875135.1 uncultured Porphyromonas sp. | reverse complement strand
CTAACCTCTAAATTCGTACCTTTGCATGAGGCTGGTACAGGTCAGCCGAGGCTACGGATCTACAATGAAGACTCACTTTGACATTATCGTAATTGGTGCAGGGCATGCTGGCTGTGAGGCGGCGTGCGCTACGGCGCGCATGGGTGCCTTGACGCTCCTCATCACGGGAGATATGAACAAAGTGGCGCAGCTGAGCTGCAACCCCGCCATGGGGGGTATTGCCAAGGGACAGATAGTGAGAGAGATAGACGCTCTCGGTGGCTACACCGGACAACTGTCTGACGCCGCTACGATACAGTGGCGCATACTCAACCGTAGCAAGGGACCAGCCATGTGGAGCCCACGGGCACAGCTAGACCGCATGCGCTTTATGGAGCTATGGAGAGGCCAGCTGGATCGAACGGACGGGTTGGATCTTTGGCAAGACTTCGTCGTAGACATAAAGCTTGGCGCAGAGGATGGCAAACATCTGGTAGTGACGCAGTTGGGCATGACATTCACAGCTGCAAAGGTGATTCTGACGGCTGGAACCTTCCTCGGGGGGCTGATGCACTTCGGTAGGACGATGATCCCTGGCGGACGCATTTCAGAGCCGGCCAGCCACGGTATCACGGAGTGTCTCGTAGCGGCGGGGCATCATGCAGATCGTATGAAGACCGGCACCCCGGCCCGCATCGATGGGCGCTCCGTAGATTGGTCGCTCGTAGAGGAGCAACCAGGTGACGAGGAGGCCGGACAATTCAGCTTCCTCCCGATGCAGCGTAGTCACCTGCGACAGCGCTCCTGCTACATCCTCTATACCAACGAAGCTTGCCACGACATACTCCGCGCTTCGCTCAGCGACTCGCCTCTCTACAATGGGCAGATACAGAGTATCGGCCCGCGCTACTGCCCCAGCATAGAGACGAAGATTGTCAACTTCGCCGACCGCACACGCCATCAACTCTTCCTCGAGCCCGAGGGTGAGGAGACGAATGAGTACTACCTCAACGGCTTTAGTTCATCGCTCCCTATCGATACGCAGATCAGAGCTTTACAGACGATCCCCGCACTGCGAGACGTGCAGCTCTATCGTCCGGGCTATGCGATCGAGTACGACTTCTTTGATCCTCGCGACCTGCACCACACACTGGAGAGCAAGTTGGTCTCTGGCCTATACCTAGCAGGTCAGGTCAACGGCACCACCGGCTACGAAGAGGCAGCCGGACAAGGCCTTCTAGCAGGTATCAATGCGGCCCTAGCTCTACAAAAAAAGGCTCCGCTCGTGCTAAGACGAGACGAAGCCTACATAGGTGTCCTCATTGACGACCTCGTAACCAAGGGGGTCGACGAGCCGTATCGTATGTTCACCTCACGCGCTGAGTACCGTATACTCCTGCGCCAGGACAATGCCGACCTACGACTGACACCCTATGCGGAGCAGCTAGGACTAGCGACCGCAGAGCGACTGAACCGCCTCGAGCAGATCAAAGAGGGCATAGCAGCTCTAGATGGCCTCTGCGCTAGCTACTCCGTTAAGCCAGAGGCTGTTAACGACTACCTCACCACTCTAGGTGAGAAGCCACTAGACTTCGGCACCAAGCTCACCACCCTACTCCTTCGCCCGCACGTTTCGCTCACTAGTTTGATCGCCCAGCTAGACGATTTCGCAACGCAGGTAGCAGCTTTGATCGGTCATGACACGGAGATCCTCGCACGTACTGAGACCGCCATCAAGTATCGGGGCTACATCGAGCGGGAGGAGCAAGCAGCCCAGAAGCTTCACCGCCTCGAGTCACTAACGCTAGGCGACAAGTTCGACTACCAGCAGATCACTGCGCTCCCCATAGAGGCTCGCGAGAAGCTCTCTCGCATCCGCCCCGCCACTATCGCTCAGGCCGCCCGCATCCCTGGCATCTCCCCGAGCGACATCAACATACTCCTAGTTCTACTGGGACGATAGCTCACCGTTTCACGTGAAACAATCGAAATGAACCGAGACGAAATCAAAGCTATCCTCCCAACCATCCCGCAAGACCCAGGATGCTATCAGTACCGCAACAAAAACGGGACGATCATCTATGTGGGCAAGGCGAAGAATCTGCGCAATCGCGTCTCCTCTTACTTTAACAACTCTCCGAAAGATCCGAAGACAACAAGGCTGGTCAGTGAAATTCGCCAGCTAGAGTACTTCGTAGTCAACACCGAGGCTGAGGCTTTGGTCTTGGAGAACAATCTGATCAAGACACACCTGCCGAAGTACAACATACTGCTCAAGGACGACAAGTCTTACCCACGCATTGTTATCACGAGCGAACCGTTTCCACGCATCTTCGCCACGAGAAAGGAGGAGGGCAAGGGAGACTATTATGGTCCCTATCCTAATGTGGCGATGGCGCACATCGTGATCGATCTAATTCATCGAGTGCTCCAGCTGCGTTCGTGTCGCTATGCTTTGACTCTCGAGGTGGTGCGGGAGCGACGGGTGGATCTTTGCCTGCAATACCATATTAAGAAGTGTGGCGGCCCCTGCCAAGGGTTGGTCTCGGCTGAGGAGTACGCCCATGCGGTGCAACTAGCCCGACGCATCCTCAAGGGAGAGATAAACGTCCTCATCGAGGAGGAGGTAGAAGAAATGAATCGTATGAGCGAGCGGCTGGAGTTCGAGCGAGCCGAGCAGCATCGTCAGAACATTGAGACGCTGCGTCGCTATTCGGGCAAGCATGTTGTCGCTCCCAACATTCGCGAGGCAGATGTTTTTGCCTACGATGAGGACGACGTCAATGGTTTCGTCTGTATGATGCAGGTGCGCCACGGGGCGGTCGTCTTAGCGCACAACTTAACCTTCAAGAAGACGGTCGACTCTTCGCGAAGTGACCTGCTCGCTTACCTGATAGAGGAACTAAGACAGCGCTTCGGCAGCACAGCTCGTGAGGTGATCCTAGCGGAGCCTGGCGAATGGGAAGGCGACAACTATCGAATCACGGTGCCACAGCGAGGTGAGAAGAGGCAGCTTCTCGAGCTGGCTCAGCTCAACGTGTCACGCTACCGCTGGGACTGCTACAAGCGTCAGGAGAAGCTCAACCCCGAGCAGCGAGCCACGCGTCTTCTCACAACGATGAAGAAGGATCTCGGCATCGATCGCTTACCCCGACATATGGAGTGCTTTGACAATTCAAACATACAAGGCACCAATCCCGTGGCTGCGTGCGTGGTCTTTAAGAATGGTAAGCCGGCGAAGAGCGAGTACAGAAAGTTTCATGTGAAAACAGTCGTCGGGGCTGACGACTATCGGACGATGCGTGAGATCATCTACCGACGCTATCGGCGTGTGCTGGACGAGGGGCAGTCGCTCCCTGACCTGATCATCATAGACGGTGGCAAGGGACAGCTACATGCCGCCTGCGACACGCTCAAGGAGCTAGGCATCTACGACAAAGTGTGCGTCTTCGGTCTTGCGGAGCGTTTCGAAGAGCTATACCGCCCTGGTGAGTCGGAGCCTTTGGTCTTGGATCGTCGGTCGGAAACGCTCAAAGTGATCTGTCACATCCGTGACGAGGCGCACCGCTTTGGTATCACTTTCCACAGAGATAGTCGCTCGAAGCAGCAGACGAAGAGCATCCTCGACGAGATCCCGGGGATTGGCGCACGCAGTAAGGAGACTTTGCTGCAAGCCTTCAAGACACCCCAGCGAGTCGTCAAGGCTAGTCGTGCCGAACTGATCGCAACCCTCGGCACGAGCAAGGGCAACAAGCTGTACAATCACCTACACCCCGACGAATCTACAGAAACAACCTAGAGAAGAAACAGTATGAAAGCACTTTTACAGCGAGTCACCCACGCTTCTGTGTCGATCGACGGCAACTGCGTTGGGAGCATCCAGCAAGGCATCGTCCTCCTCCTCGGCATCGGCTACGAAGATGGGCCCGAGCAGATCGAGAAGCTCTGCCAGAAGGTGTGCAAGCTACGCATCTTCGACGATGAGGAGGGCGTGATGAACCGTTCGCTGCTGGACATTGGTGGCGAAGCGCTCGTCGTAAGCCAGTTTACGCTCATGGCAAACTGCCGCAAAGGCAACCGTCCGAGCTACATCGAGGCCGCCAAAGGTGAGGTCTCGGAGCCACTCTACGAGCAGTTTGTCGCTAAAATGCGTCTCATCATGGGCTCAGATTCAATTAAAACCGGTAAATTTGGAGCCGATATGCAGGTAGAGATACATAACGACGGACCTGTGACCATAATCCTAGACACCGACACACTCTAATGGACGCTACTGACAAAGCAAAAGAGACGACGCTAGACGAGCTACAGCAGCTGGTCGACGAGTGGATACGCACCTACGGTGTGCGCTACTTCGACCCGCTGACCAATATGGCGATCCTGACGGAGGAGACGGGCGAGGTGGCACGTGTTATGGCACGGCTCTACGGTGAGCAGAGTGCTAAAGCGTCCGATCATCTCGACCTTGCGGACGAGCTGGCAGACCTGCTCTGGGTGCTCACCTGCATTGCCAACCAGTGCGGAGTCAACCTACAAGAGGCGCTTGAGAAGAACCTCCAGAAGAAGACAAAGCGCGACGCAACCCGACATCTAAACAATAGCAAGCTTACTACTCACCCCTTAGATACAACAGAATAATAAACCTTCAAACAATAGAAACTGATGCATCAGATAGACAAATACCATAAAGCAATCTCGCTCTACGAACCTATCGAGGGAGATGTTACCGCCAAGGTACAAGCGATCATCGACAAGCACTATAAGGAGTGCTACACACCAGAGGTCCTCAAGCTACTCTACAGCTGTATCGACCTAACCACCCTGATGGGAGGTGATACCGACGAGAGTGTCACCAAGATGGTCGCTGGCGTCAACGACTTCGAGAGCAACCATCCCGACATACCCAACGTAGCCGCCATCTGCGTCTATCCCGCTCTGGTGCCTACGGTCAAGGCTACGCTCACCTGTCCCGATGTACGCATCGCTTCGGTAGCTGCAGGCTTTCCCGCCAGTCAGACCTTCCCAGAGATCAAGGTCGCTGAGGTCTCTATGGCTGTCGCCGAGGGAGCCAACGAAGTAGACGTTGTCCTCAACCTAAACCGCTTCCTCTCAGAGGACTACGACGGCGCATGCACCGAGATTGAGGAGCTTAAGGATGCCGCTCACGGAGCGCACCTCAAGGTGATCATCGAGTCTGGTCTGCTCGCTGACCCACGACAGATACAGATCGCATCGATCCTGTCGCTCTACTCAGGCGCAGACTTCATCAAGACCTCCACAGGCAAGGAGTATCCAGGAGCTTCACTCGAGGCCGCTTACGTTATGTGCCAGACGCTGCGCAAGTATTACGAGCAGCACGGCGAGCGTCGTGGCTTCAAGGCCAGCGGTGGTGTCCGCACGCCAGAGGATGTGGTCAAGTATTACTGCATCGTCAAGGAGATCCTTGGCGAGGAGTGGCTCACCCCTGAGCTCTTCCGTCTAGGTGCTAGCAGTCTTGGCAAGAATCTCCTCAAGGCGATCGAGGGATAAAGAGACAAATTAAAAAGCTATGCCCCGCCACACCGATGAAAATGGAGAGGGCATAGCTTTTTGCCAAATCTGCTCACCGCAAAGCTAAAGAGAGCAACAAAAGAGCCAAAAGGCCCGAAACTAGCCAAAATGAGAAACTACAGAAGATGCCTCCAATATCGACAGAACAGCTTAATTATCAAGGAGTTTATCCCTCACAAGAGGCCATTAAAGCGCAAATTCCTGACGATTTTCTGACCGACTCGGGACTTTGTACGGGATTTGAGCAAGCATTGCGCCGTTTGTTGGGTGTCGAGCGAACGATCCATCTGACCTCTTCGCCACAAGTAGCACTTACCGCTGCGCTGCGCATGTTGCAGTTGCGAGAGGGCGAGTCTCTTTTCGTACCAGCTTACTGGCGCAAGGAGTATGTCGACTGTTTGCTCGCGATGCGGTTGCGTCCGATCTTTGTCGAGGTCACCTCCTTCAACATGGCGATGGATCCGCTCCTCCTCGGCAAGCATCTCGAGCGTATGACCAATGCGGGCACTCCCCTACCCCGCGCCATCATCGTGGCGCATGCTCACGGCATCCCCGCCAATATGGAGCTCCTCTGCGAAGTAGCGCAACGGTACAATATGACCATCATCGAGGACTGCTCGCAGGCGCTTGGGAGTTCTATCGATGAGCGAGCGTGTGGCACCTGGGGGCAGCTCTCTTTCTTCTCCTTCTGCACGGGCGAGATTATACAGGCTGGTATGGCCGGCGCGCTTAGTTGGTCCGAAAACCGTAGTCTCTCCATCGATGCACCTTATCACAGTTGGAGTGCTCAGGAGAAGCTCTCGATCGAAGCTTGGTTACGCCCCTATCCGCTAGCGCCTCTGCAGGCAGCTGTCTTACTGCCTCAGCTAGCGCAACTCAAAGAGGCCATAGAGAAAAAGCGTCTCATGGCTAAGCTCTACCGCAAGTACCTCACGCAAGCCTTCGGCCTTCGCTATCTAAGCTGGCCAGATGACGCACCGCACAGCTATCGACCTAATTATAGTAGTCAGCCGATACATATCGAGCCCACGATGCTTCACTTCTCTCGTCACGAGCTCGGACGGGCACTGCAGGAAGAGCGATTCGTCCCGCTCCTACCGCCACTAGAGAGTCTCAGCGAGCTGCCCGCACTCCAGTCCTATAGCAGTGTGGTCAGTGGCGTAGCTCAGAGCATGGCGCCCGATCTACTCTACCTGCCCAACGATAGCACGCTGACAGGCGTCCGCACCTTAGAGGTTGTCGAGGTGATCCGTCAGCTCGTTTACAAGTACAACAGCTAATCATCTTACGATGTCCACCCCTTTAGAAAAAGAAATAAGTAGTCGTCGCACTTTTGCCGTCATAGCGCACCCAGATGCGGGTAAAACAACCCTCACCGAGAAGCTCCTCCTCTACGGAGGTGCCATCCACGTAGCTGGAGCCGTCAAGAGCAACAAGATCAAGAAGAGCGCCACCAGTGACTTCATGGAGATAGAGCGTCAGCGTGGTATCTCCGTGGCAACCAGCGTCATGGGCTTCAACTATAAGGACTACAAAGTCAACATCCTCGATACCCCTGGTCACCAAGACTTTGCCGAAGACACCTACCGCACGCTCACCGCTGTGGATAGCGTCATCATCGTCATTGACCACGCCAAGGGTGTCGAGCAGCAGACGCGTCGTCTCATGGAGGTATGCCGTATGCGCCACACGCCCGTCATCGTCTTCATCAACAAGCTAGACCGCGAGGGACTAGACCCCTTCGACCTGCTCGACGAGGTAGAGCGAGAGCTAGGCGTCGTGACCACACCGATGGTTTGGCCCATAGGCATGGGTGACCGCTTCAAGGGGGTGTACAACATCTTCGATCACGAGCTCAACCTCTTTACGCCCAATAAGCAGCATGTCGTCGAGGACATCCACCATATCGAGAGTCTCGACTCGCCCGACCTCGTACAGCATATCGGCGCCGCCGCTGCCGAGCGACTCGCCGAGGAGGTCGAGATGGTCGAGGGCGTCTACCCCACGTTCGACCACGACGCTTATCTCGCCGGTGAGCAAGCACCCGTCTTCTTCGGCTCCGCGCTCAATACCTTTGGCGTGCGCGAGCTACTAGACACCTTCGTACGTATCGCACCCTCACCCCAGCCTGTACAGGCCGAGGAGAGAGAGGTGAGTCCTTACGAAGAGAACTTCACCGGCTTCGTCTTCAAGATCCACGCCAATATGGATCCCAACCACCGCAGCTGTATTGCCTTCGTCAAGGTCTGCTCGGGACGCTTCGAGCGTAACGCTTACTATCGCCACACACGCCTCGACAAGCAGGTCCGCTTCTCCTCCCCCACCGCCTTTATGGCCAATAAGAAAGAGGTCATCGACGACGCCTATGCGGGCGACATCGTCGGACTCCCCGACACGGGTCTATTTCGCATCGGTGACACCCTCACGTCAGGCGAAATGCTCCACTTCAAGGGGCTGCCCAGCTTTAGTCCTGAGCTCTTTAAGTATATTGAGAATGCCGACCCGATGAAGCAGAAGCAGCTCATCAAGGGTACAGACCAACTCATGGGCGAAGGTGTGGCACAGCTCTTTGTCAATCAGTTCAACGGCAGACGCATCATCGGTACCGTCGGTCAACTTCAGTTTGAGGTGATTCAGTATCGACTGCTACACGAGTATGGCGCCGAGTGTCGCTGGGAGCCACTGCACCTCTACAAAGCGTGCTGGATCGAGAGTGACGATGCCGAGGAGCTGGCCAACTTCAAGCGTCGTAAAGCTCAGTATATGGCTCTAGACCATGCCGGACGCGACGTCTACCTAGCGGAGAGCAGCTACATCCTACAAATGGCCCAGCAAGACTTTCCGCACATCCGCTTCCACTTCACCAGCGAGTTCTGACGCATCTC
>CAMCJO010000081.1 GCA_945875135.1 uncultured Porphyromonas sp. | reverse complement strand
TCAGAGTGGCTGACTGCTACTACAATACGAGCCGCATCAAGGAGATGATCTTCCAAGCGGAGGAGCTGGGTGTAGAGATACTTACGACGCCCGAGCTCTCTATCACGGGGTATACATGTGGGGATCTCTTTCACCAGTCGTTCCTCCTAGATCAAGCTCAGAAGGCTCTATGCCAGCTAGTCGAAGAGACGGCCGAGACCGATGTGATGGTCATCGTCGGTATGCCGGTCAAGGTGGAGGAGAAGCTCTTCAACGGAGCGGTCGCCTTCCAGCATGGTAAGATCCTCGGAGCGATCCCGAAGACTTATCTGCCGAACTATCGAGAGTTTCAGGAGAAGCGCTGGTTCTCTCCCAGTGATTCGCTACAATATAAGACAGTACAGATGGGTCCCCACACGGTACCCATCGGGCGCAACATCATCTTCAAGTGTGGACCGGTGGGCATCGGTATCGAGATCTGCGAGGATATGTGGACGCCCTTTACGCCTGGTACACGCCTCAGCCTCTACGGAGCGCATATCATCTTCAACCTCTCTGCGAGCAATGAGAATGCGGGCAAGCACGACTACCTACGCTCGCTGATCAGTGGTGCCACGTCGCAATCTATCTGTGGATACGTCTACGCCTCTAGTGGCTATGGCGAGAGCTCGACCGATCTGGTCTACACAGGCAAGGCTTTTATCGCTGAGGTGGGCAAGATCGTCAAGGAGATGCGTCGCTTTGAGTACAAGGAGCGGATGATCGTGAGCGACATCGACGTGTCTCGTATCCATGGCGAGCGGCTGATCAATAGTAGCTTCAAGAGCGCGGTCAATCATTTTACCGACGAGGAGGAGCTGGTGAGCATCCCCTTCACGCTACGCTCGGAGGAGGAGTCACAGCCTATGGATCGTGTCATCGAGCGTAACCCCTTTATGCCTGAGGGGGCGAACCCTGAGGAGCGTTGTCACGAGATGTTTCAGATACAGGTGTGCGGGCTCATACAGCGTCTCAAGCACATGCGTGCGGAGCATGCGGTGATCGGCATCTCGGGCGGACTAGACTCGGCACTAGCTCTACTAGTGACGGCAGAGGCTTTTGACCTCTTGGGCTTGGATCGCAAGCAGATCATTGCAGTGACGATGCCCGGCTTTGGGACCTCTGAGCGCACCTATCGCAATGGCTACACGATGATGCAGGAGCTGGGTGTAACGATCCGTGAGATCGATATCAAGGAGGCGACGGAGCAGCATCTCTCGGCCATCGACTATAAGGGTAATCGGGAGGATGCGACCTTTGAGAATGCCCAGGCACGTGAGCGGACGCAGATATTGATGGATCTAGCCAATATGTACCATGCACCCGTCATCGGGACGGGAGACCTATCTGAGATCGCCTTGGGCTGGTGCACCTTCAACGGGGATCACATGTCTATGTATGCGGTGAATAGTGGTATCACGAAGACGAGCGTACAGCTGATCGTCGGGTGGTATGCTACGCACAAGGCTGGTGACACGCCACTGACCACGACGCTACAAGACATCGTCGCCACGCCGATTAGTCCAGAGCTACTTCCTATCAAGGACACGAAGGCTGGCAGCGAGCAGCAGACGCAGAGCCTCGTAGGGCCGTACGAACTACACGACTTCTTTATCTATCACTTCCTGCTTGATGGCTTCGAGCCGAAGAAGATATTTTACCTCGCCAAGGTTGCTTTCGAGGGAGCTTACACGCCCCAAGAGATCAAGCACTGGATGGGAGTCTTCTTCAAGCGATTCTTCTCTCAGCAGTTCAAGCGCAATGCCATGCCCGACGGCCCTAAGGTGCTGAGCGTCTCACTCTCCTCACGTGGCGAGTGGCGCATGCCGAGCGATGCGGTGAGCAGTATGTGGCTCCATGAGGTGGAGAGTCTAGAGGTATAGAGACGGAGAGCGATGATGAATCAAGAAGAGCGTGCGCAACTATTGGTGCCGATAGCGGACTTTGTCAAGGAGTTCGAGCAGACCTTCAAGCGGTCACTACAGAGTGATGCGCCTGTACTATCGCACGCCTTGGAACACTTACAGCTCTCCTCGGGCAAGCATATCCGTCCGATCATCGTGGGGCTATGCGCTCAGCTATGCGCAGAGCAGACCAATGAGCAGACGCTCTCGGCAGCGCTGGTCATAGAGTTACTACACACTGCCTCGCTCATTCACGATGACGTCATCGACTGGTCGGACACACGGCGTGGACAGCCCACGCTCAATGCGCTGTACAGCAATCATCAGGCCGTCCTGATGGGAGACTATGTCCTCTCGACCGCCTTCCTAGAGATTATCTCTCGAGAGCACAATCCTGAGATGCTACGTATCGTCGCTCAGGCTGGACGCAACCTCTCTATCGGAGAGCTGATGCAGCTATCCCTCTCGAAGTCACACACCTATCGTGAGGAGGACTACTATGCGGTAGTGGATCGTAAGACGGGAGCACTCTTTGAGGCGAGTGCCAAGCTGGGAGCTCTGAGCGTAGGTGCTACCGATGAACAGGTGGAGCGTTGCGGTCGGCTGGGACAATTGATGGGGCGCGCCTTCCAACTGCAGGATGATCTCTTTGACTATGACAAGGCTCTAGACGTGGGCAAGCCTACGGGTCACGACCTTGTCGAGGACAAGATCTCCCTCCCCCTACTCTATGTCCTAAATCAGGCAACCCCTACGGAGCGGGAAGAGATCAGCTCGTATCTACAACAACCTATCGAGGCAGACTCTATAGACTACCTCCTCCGCATAGCCCGCGAGCGTGGGGGCATCGACTACACAGAGAGGCAGATACAGCACATTCTCCAAGAGGCAATTGACCTGCTCAGGAGCTTCGCGTCAAGTAGTTCCAGAGAGACGCTAGAGCGTTTCATCACATTACTAGGAGAGAGACAGAAGTAGCGGACCAAGAGTATGGAAGGGGATACGCTTAATTGGATTGACTACATGGTCATGGGCTGCACAGCGTGGGCACTCTTCAAGGGCTTCAAGCGAGGTGTCGTATCGGCACTGATTGGCGTGCTGGGCATCGCTTTAGGCTATGTGATGGTGCGCTGGATAGGCGTACCCGTAGCACTATGGATCTCCCAAACCTTCGGACTACCCCACGGGGTGGCGGTGGTAGGTGCTTATGTAGCGACCTTCTCCCTATCATGCTGGGGCATCGCCTTCCTAGCTCGTCCTACGGTGAGAGCGATCAGGCGTTCGTCGCTCTCTGTTGTCAACAAACTTGCGGGAGCGCTCTTTGCGGGAGCCTTCGTCATCATATTCTTTAGCCTTATATTTAATCTAACCGACTTCATACTGCCTCGAGGGGTGCTGGCAGAGCTGCCCGACATCACGACAGAAGCGGGCGAGCCGGCTGAGCCTCGACGAGATCAGCGTGACAAGTCTAGACTATACGACCCAGTCCGTGGCTTGATCTCATGGGCTGCACTGGGCGACCTGACCTCTTGGCAGGATAAACAATTAAAGCAACAATCAAGTGAATAGCGAATATAATCCTAAGCAAACGATCCCCACGCCTACGGACATAGAGGCGCGTGCGGTGACGCCGACGGGTGAGGACATCCTCGATGACATCACCCAGGGGGACTACAAGTATGGCTTCGTGACTGACGTCCATACGGAGACCATCCCCAAGGGCCTCAACGAAGATGTGCTACGTCTCATCTCGGAGAAGAAAGAAGAGCCCGAGTGGCTCCTTGAGTTCCGTCTCAAGGCTTACCACCACTGGCTCACTCTCGAGCGTCCCAACTGGGCGCACCTCTCGATCCCTGAGATAGACTATCAAGACATTATATACTATGCGGCTCCTCGTCACAAGACTCCCGGCGACGGCAAGATAGATCCTGAGATCGAAAAGACCTTTGACAAGCTCGGCATACCGCTCCACGAGCGAGCTATGCTCTCGGGCAATATGGCGGTCGATGCGGTCATGGATAGTGTCTCGGTGAAGACCACCTTCCGCACCAAGCTCAAGGAGCTGGGCATCATCTTCTGTTCTTTCAACGAAGCGGTGCGTGAGCACCCCGACCTGGTGCGCAAGTACCTTGGCAAGGTGGTCTCCTCGCACGACAACTACTTCGCAGCGCTGAACTCGGCGGTCTTTAGCGATGGCTCTTTTGTCTATATCCCCAAGGGCGTGCGCTGCCCGATGGAGCTCTCGACCTACTTCCGCATCAACGCAGCCAATACGGGTCAGTTTGAGCGTACGCTCATCGTGGCAGACGAAGGCGCTTACGTGAGTTACCTAGAGGGCTGTACGGCTCCGATGCGTGACGAAAACCAGCTTCACGCTGCCATCGTCGAGATCATCGCTGAGACCGACGCCGAGGTCAAGTACTCGACCGTCCAGAACTGGTACCCAGGCGACAAGGACGGGCGAGGCGGTATTTACAACTTCGTCACCAAGCGTGGGCTGTGCCGTGGCGACCGTAGCAAGATCTCCTGGACACAGGTCGAGACGGGCTCAGCTATCACCTGGAAGTACCCTAGCTGCATCCTACGGGGTGACGACTCGGTGGGAGAGTTTTACTCTGTCGCTGTGACCAACAACTATCAGCAGGCGGACACCGGCACGAAGATGATCCATCTCGGGCGCAACACCCGCAGCACGATCGTCTCTAAGGGTATCTCGGCCGGTAGTAGCCAAAACAGCTACCGTGGATTGGTCTCCATTGCTGCCACAGCCGAAAATGCGCGCAACCACTCACAGTGCGACAGCCTGCTCCTGAGCGACCACTGCGGGGCGCACACTTATCCATACGCAGACATACGCAATGACTCGGCCGTTGTGGAGCATGAGGCGACCACCTCTAAGATTAATGAGGATCAGCTCTTCTACTGCAACCAGCGTGGCATCACCACCGAGGAGGCGGTCGGTCTGATCGTCAACGGCTACGCCCGTGAGGTGATGAGCAAGCTCCCGATGGAGTTTGCCGTTGAGGCGCAGAAGCTCCTCTCCGTAACCCTCGAGGGAAGTGTCGGCTAGCACCACCCCGCTACACATTATATAGATACAGATTACACACTACTATGAGCAACGTAATACTCGACATAAAGAATCTCCACGCCAACATAGGCGACAAAGAAATACTCAAAGGGATCAACCTCACCATCCGTGAGGGTGAGACACACGCTATCATGGGTCCCAACGGAAGTGGCAAGAGTACCCTCTCGTCTGTCCTCGTAGGGCACCCCACCTTTACCGTAACCTCTGGCGAAGTCACTTATCTCGGTCAGGACTTGCTGGCCATGGACACAGTCGAGCGGGCACACGCTGGGCTCTTCCTCAGCTTCCAGTACCCCGTAGAGATACCGGGCGTGAGCATGGTCAACTTCATGCGCTCAGCACTCAACGAGCGTCGCAAGACTCAGGGCGAAAAGCCAATGCCCGCCGGCGAGTTTCTCCAGATGCTAAAAGAGAAGCGTGAGGTGGTCGGTCTCGATGATCGTCTCCTCAAGCGTTCGGTCAACGAGGGCTTCTCTGGTGGCGAGAAGAAGCGCAACGAGATCTTCCAGATGGCAGTCCTCGAGCCACGTCTCTCGATACTCGATGAGACCGACAGCGGACTAGACATTGACGCTCTGCGTGCCGTCGCACACGGAGTCAACACGCTCCAGCGTCCCGATGGTGCTTGCGTCGTCATCACCCACTACCAGCGTCTGCTGGACTACATCAAGCCGCAGTTCGTCCACATTCTGTACAAGGGTCGGATCGTCACATCGGGCGGACCCGAGCTAGCCCTCAGACTAGAGGACGAGGGGTACGACTGGATCAAAGAAGAGGTAGCTAAAGAGGAGAAGCAATGAGTCCACGTAAGCAACCACCCACCGCACACCTGCAGTATCTAGACCTTTACCAGTCTCAGCAGGCATACATTGAGCAGCACAGCGTGCCTGTGCTACAAGAGCAGCGCGCCACCGCTCAGGCGGCTCTGAGCGAGTACGCCCTACCCCAGCTCGGCATGGAGGATTGGCAGCGCACGGATGTCGAGGCACTCTATGCTCCCGATTACGGGATCAATCTTCAGGAGCTAGACCTAGCTCCCGCAGGGCATAAGCAGCTCCCGCAGTATAGCTGTGACCTATCGGTCAATGAGCTCACCATCAAGGCGAGTGCGCTCAACAGCAACTACCTCTACACCCACTACGCCAACCAGAAGCGCAAGCTCCCCGAAGGGGTCTTCGTCGGCTCCATCAAGGAGTTTGTCAAGGAGTACCCCGACCTGGCGGAGTGCTACTACGGGCAGATAGCCGAGGTAGACACCGACGGCACCATCGCGCTCAATACGCTCTTCGTGCAGGACGCCTTCGTCCTCTACGTACCCGATGGCATGCAGCTCGAGCAGCCCGTGCAGCTCGTACAGCTACTCCACGCTCAGGAGCCACTCCTCTGCATTCGTCGCTGGCTCATCATCATTGGGGAGCGTGCCAAAGCCTCTGTCCTGGTCTGCGACCATACGATAGATCGCACCAACTTCCTCGTCAACCAAGTGGCCGAGATCTTCGTCGGTGATGGTGCTCAGCTCAAGCTCTTCGACATGGAGGAGAATAGCCACCAGACGCACCGTACCTGCGGCTACTTCCTACGCCAGGGAGCAGAGAGCCACGTGACCCTAGCCGCCTATACGCTCAATAATGGAGTCACGCGCAATAGCTTCCGGACACGCTTCCTCGGCGAGCATGCCGAGCAGATACTAGGCGGGGTCGCTGTGACCAATGGCACACAGCATGTCGACGCCTTCACCCGCGTCGAGCATATCAAGCCCAAGTGTCATAGCACGCAGCTCTTTAAGAACCTCCTCGATGAGCAATCCACGGGAGCCTTCTCGGGGCGCATCTTCGTAGCGCAGTCGGCACAGAAGACCGAAGCTTACCAAAGCAATCGCAACATGCTCCTCTCGCCCGAGGCTCGCATGTACAGCAAGCCACAGCTAGAGATCTACGCCGACGACGTCCAGTGCTCGCACGGTATGGCTACGGGACACCTCGACGAGCAGGCACTCTTCTACATGATGCAACGTGGCATCCCCGAGCATGAGGCGCGGGTCATGCTGAGTGTCGCTTTCGTTAGAGATGTCATAGACCTCATGCCTCTAGAGGATCTACAAAACCGCATCGAGAGCATCGTACGCAATCGTCTCCTAGGCAAAGAGCCGACACACTGTAGCCAGTGTGGCAAGCTGATCTTCTAACACGCGCTATACGATTGTAATGAGATCTCGCTGGAGACTACACCTCGTGATGCTCTGCGTCACCATTATCTTTGGAATCAATGGGCCCTTCACCAAGGCACTCCTTGGTGGGGGGCTCACTCCATATACGCACATGTTCTGCCGCTTCCTGGGTGCCACGATACTCTTTTGGATCGCTTCGATCTGGGTGCCACGAGAGCGCATCGACCGCAAGGACTGGGGGAAAATGACTTTAGCCTCGCTGACTGGCATCTTCTTCAACCAAGGGCTCTTTGCCATTGGCATGTCGATGACCTCACCTGTCAATCAGTCGCTTGTTGCCACGCTGGGACCCATCGTCACCATGCTCCTCGCAGCCGTCGTGCTCAAGGAGCCCATCACACGGCTCAAGGGAATCGGCGTACTCATCGGAGCCTCAGGAGCCCTGCTCCTCATATCTACAAACGGCTCCTCCACCGCAGGCTCTACGCTAGGCGACCTAATCTGCGCCATAGCAACCATCTCCTACGCCATCTACCTCACCTCCTTCAAGGGCCTCATACAGAAGTACCATCCAGTCACCTTGATGAAGTGGCTCTTTGTCATCTCCCTCCTCGGCTCTGCTCCGCTGGGTCTGCGTGATGCGATGCGCACTGAGTGGAGTGCCTTCGACGCTACCTTCTACGGGCAACTAGCCTTCGTCGTCGTGGGCGCCACCTTCGTCGCGTACCTCCTACTGCTCTTCGCACAGCGAGGCTTGCGTCCTACCGTCGTCAGCATCTACAACTACGGCATCCCCGTCATCGCATCGATGCTGGCCGTCATGATGGGACAAGACCAACTCACACTCACCAAAGTTGCCTCCGCTATCCTCATCCTGCTCGGGGTCTTTATGGTAACCCGCAGCAAAAGCCGCCAGCAGCTCCTCCGCGAGCAGATTAGCAACGAATAGCCCCCTTCGAGGCTCTCGCCAATAAGACAAACAACCCAAAATGACGCCACGCAGGAAAATCCAAATTCCTACGTGGCGTTTCTGTTTTATGAGACTGTTGCAAAAGTCTCTTTATGGTCTCAGTTGATTAGTAGCAGTCACCAGGACTGACGCATTATAATCGCTCTTTTCAGGGCTACACATGAGCGACCAGCGAGACATGGATGAGGTTACTATATATAATATGTCACCCATGGATTGGCTGTTGGCTGTTAGCTATTGGCTGTTGGCTATCGGAACCATCGGAGCTATCAGAGTGATCGGATCTCTAACTTCTA
>CAMCJO010000080.1 GCA_945875135.1 uncultured Porphyromonas sp. | reverse complement strand
ACGCCCCGTGTGGACTTTCACCACAGATCTATGACATGCCCGTCATACAAAAGAGCCACACTTATGAGATCTCATAAGTGTGGCGAGCGTTGTGTGAGTAATAGGGGGGCTTTGCTACGAGAGGGAGACCCGGATGCTAGAGAGACGCATCAGTAGCTGGGGTAGGTCGCTGAGGTTGTGACGCTCAGCGTTGAGCTGTAGGAGCTGATCTCGTAGAGCGGGAGAGATGCGCTGCATAGCTGGAGAGAGGTAGAGCAGCATGGGTACCTGACCTCTTATCTCGGGCGCAACTGGACCGCTGGAGTAGGGGTGCCACTCACTATACACACCCACCGGGCTACAATAGATAAGTATCGTGGGGGTCTCCTGGTAGTGTGCGATGAGCTGCTTGAGTAGATAGTCCTGGTAGTAGACGACGTTGTAGTATTGAGCTACGTGGTCTAGAGCATCGCCTGGTAAGTCTATGTCAATGTTTGCCGATAGGCGATTGTACTTACAGAACTCCTCGGGGATACGCCACCAAATGTTACTGCGTGCTCCCAAGAGATGGATGGTGGTGAGACGAGACTGGCTCTCTAGCTGCTTGAGCTGGTCGAGGACTGCGTCATCGTAGGGGATGCGGTCTGTCCACTCCTGATCGTCTGCACGTAGATTGGTAAAGAAGTGCTGGTCGCAGTCGGCAGCTAGCTGTGGGTAGACGTCTAGTCCACGGGCTATGCGAGGAGTGTTGTCTAGCCAATAGGTATCGTAGCCTGCTGCACGAAAGATACTATAGATAGAGGGGTAGGTGTCCCAGCTGTCAGGGCTATCCTTAGGACAGAGGGTGAGCGTCCATGCAGCAGCTAGAGCCGCATTGTCAGAGGCACTATAGACGCTGTCCAGCTTGATGAGAGAGCCAGCCTGCAGGAGGGAGTCTATGGTGGGGGTGTTGTCGCTGACGATAGGGTTGTAGCAGTGCATCAGGTGCGAGTAGACGTCTTCGGCAAGGACCAGCACGACGTTGTGTGGTGGTAGGAGCGAGTCTACGGCTACCTCTTGGGGTGTCGCTTGTCGAGGCCTGTAGTCTAGCGAGCAGTGCTTTGCATTGCGATATAGCTCTCCGCTGCTCAGCATGAGGCGAGCTAGAGGTGCATGCGCATTGTACTGTATAGCTCCGGAGCTGGTGGCGATACGCGTCTGACGCAGATAGTTGATGCCGAGTATGTGTGCACCCACGAGAACTACTACAAAGAGGAGCTTGGAGCTGTATCGCTGGATGCGCTTGTCCCAAGGGGTGGGCTGCTCTTTAGTACGCTTAGCACGACTTATGAGCCAAGAGATGCCGAGCGGCAGGAAGATAGCTAGTAGGAGCTTACCACCCTCTCGTAGCATAAAGGGTATATCTAGTCGTAGCGACTGAAAGAAGCCGTGGGCCTCTCCGGGATTGGTTGCAAAGATCGGGATGGCGATAGCGTCGCAGTAAGGCATCTGATAGGTACTGACAAGGTAAAGGTCCATAATGTGTATGGCACTGACGAGTACCAGCTCGGTGATGATGACCACCCGACGTGTGATGCGATGGGGGATCAGAGTGGGGATGATGTAGAGTAGCGTAGCCATCCAGAGGGTGTCCCATAGTAGGGGAAGGTTTTCTCTAGATAGATAAGTCGCACTCTTAGAGAGCAGCCCTCTGATGACAAGGTTATTGAGCGTTAAGATCGCCAGCATCGCAATCAGTAGCCATACTAGCTGTGGAATCCTTGCTTTGACTCCCTGGAGGTAGTGTAAGAGTGCTTTTTTCATAGCTGATCTGGATGCTTAGGTGAGAAGGTGACCTCAGAGCCAAAGCCCTTGATACATCTAGGACGGGTCGCATCGTACGATAGACTCCATAGCTGTAAGCGGGGGATGGTATAGTTTGACTCGATGCCCATAAGTCCCATGAGTGAAGAGGTGAAGAGGTCGGTCATGAAGGGTTTGTATCGAGCACGCTGTACGGCGAGTAGAATGTCAGGATTCTCCTCTGCAAACTGATCAGACATATAGACCATGAAGGGGATCTGTAGCGATCTCTCAGAGACTGAGTGAGCTGCTTGATGAGGAGCCTCGGGATTGTCATAGCGAGCTAGTCCATGGTCGGAGAGGTAGATGACGATGGAGGAGCTGTGGCTGTAGTACTTGATAATCTCTGAGACGATATAGTCGTTGTAGAGTATAGAGTTCATATACTCTGCTGAGTTTTGCGCCTCGCCTGAGCTAAGGTGAGGCTCCAACTGCTGGAGATCTTCTGCCGTAAAGCGACCAAAGCGGTCATGTGGGTATCTATCGGTAAAGTCTGCATGATTGCCCATTAGGTGGGTCATTACTAGTAGATGACCGCTAGGCGAAGTGGTCTGTCGGTAGTCCGTTAGATGTGGTAGGAGGAGTTCATCATACTTGACTCGACCAGCTTTCCAATGGAAAGAACTAGAGGTGCTACCCTCGGTGTAGTAGGAGCTGTCTGCCGTAGAGGCTATGAGCGAAACCTCCTCGATCCAGTCTCCAGCCATCTCCTGATTGCTACACCAGTAGGTTTTGTAGCCAGCGGAGGAGAAAGCGATAGGTAGGGTAGTCGTGGCATCCCAAGGTGCCTGCTCGTCCTCTCCTCGTATGGTGAGGACACGTCGCAGTGAGGTGATTGTGTTGGGCTGTGGACAGACGACATCATCATATAGCGTGAGCGAGCCCGAGCGGACAAGCGAGTCTAGGTGTGGCGTATTCTCTAGCGGGTAGCCGTAGCAGTGCATATCTAGACGACGTAGGGACTCGCCGATGATGACTACCACGTTGTGTGGCTTGCGCTGAGGCATAAGGCGAACGTTGGTCGGGACGTTTTTCCATAAGTTCTGCGCCATATCATCATATCGCTTTTGATTGGCAAAGACTCCTAGCGTTGTCCCGATGTAGCGGCTCATCATATTGTACTCATGAGCGAGCGTGTAAGCCTCTTCATTCGAGATACCCCCTGTCACTATCGGGCTTAGCTGTGTAGCGTGCGGTATACCAGAGATAAGTACCACCAGTAGCATGGAGACTAGCCCCCAGCCCTTGCGAATTAACCAGGTCACAAGGCTGATGCCACAGAGCAGTCCGATGGCCTCCAGTAGCGTGTGCATCGGCATACTCCACGGTAGTAGCGAGCGACACACATCGTCGGCCCAGGGCGGATAGTACTGCAGCAAGACGGTCTGCGTTAGGAGCGTACCGTGCTCCGTGAGTAGATAGTACTCATATATAAATAGTACAGCCGAGAGCAGTACGATCAGACTAGTCCAGGTTATGCGCCACCACCGCTGTGGTAGTATGGCAGGGAGCGTCATCAGTATCGCTGTGCAGGCGATATAACCTCCCAGCCAAAGGAGCAGAGGCATCTCCATGCGAAGGTGCAGTATCATTAAGCTTCCCATAAGTACTTGTAGGAGTGTCAGGAAGGCAAAGAGATTTGGCATACTACACATACGCCCCCACAACTGCTTGAGATACCCCCCACAGATGGAGAGAAGCCTTTTTATCTTAGGAATCATCGGAATAAAAGATTGTTCGTTAACAAGGTCGTAATAAGAGGTCGTAATAAGTCTAGCGCAAAAGTACGAAAAGTAGTGTTCCCCCCGATTACTTACCGCTCTGCGCCTTGCAGCGGTGGTATAGATTGGTACACCCCTCAGTGAGTAGATCCAGGACGAGCTCAAAGCCCGACGCACCGCCGTAGTATGGATCGGGGATGTGGTCCCATGGCATCTGCTCGAGGTAGTCCGCCATACGCACGACCTTCTCCTGCTGCTCTAGCGTCGGGGCTAGCTCGCGCAGTGCATCATAGTTGTCATCGTCCATGGCGATGATCAGGTCAAAGGCGTCAAAGTCTTCATCCTTAATCTGCCTCGCACGATGCGTCATCTCAATGCCCCGCCGTGCTGCATGGGCACGCATGCGCGGATCTGCTAGTTGTCCCTGATGCCATCCACCTATGCCTGCCGAGTCTACTTCGATCCGAGACGAACTGGCGGGGTCTTCGGCTAGGAGTTGTCGCATGATAGCCTCTGCGAGAGGCGAGCGACAGATGTTGCCTAGACAGACGAAGAGGATGCGGTAAGGAGCTTTACTACTAGAGTCGCTCTGTGCCATCATGTATGCCTTGCTGTATCGTGTGGTAAACTTGCTCGCGGAGATCTTGTATCGGCTGATCCGAGGTATGGAACTCTCGAGGGTGGACTGGCGGGTGTATATCTAGATAGAGGCGACGCCAGTGTGGTAGCAACGAGCCTGCGCGCATCACGCCATAGGAGCCCGAGATGGAGACAGGGATGATCGGGATGTCTAGCTCATCGGCGATCACGAAGCCGCCCTTCTTGAAGGGCTGCATACGTCCCGTGCGAGTACGACTGCCCTCGGGGAAGATAAAGATTGAGTAGCCATCACCGAGCGAACGCTTAGCTTCGTCTAGTGAGTTGCGGATGTTCTGTATGCTATGCCCATTGACAAAGATAAAGCCCGCTACCTCGCACGCTTTGCCCACAAAGGGGACACGCCGCAGCGACTCTTTCATCACCCACTTGAAGGGGATGCCGAGGAAGCCGTAGAGGAGGAAGATGTCGTAAGCGCCCTGGTGGTTGGCCATGACGACATAGGGACCCGACTTCTTGTCGTAGTTCTTGCGCCCTCGCACGGTGACGGGACAGAGGGATAGGATCAGTCCTAGCCACGACCAGATGAGTCCTGGGTAGTAGCTAAAGAACTTGCCGAAGCCTAGCAAGCAACCCACCGTCATGATAAGTGCCAAGACGATGGTTACCACCGCATAGATGGGAGCCGCTATTAAGACTATATATATAATGTATAGTATCCGTAGTAGCATAGAGGAGTAGGGGGTTGTTTCACAAACTGAGGCCATAGCATACGAGCCTCAGTGCTTGTATCTTGCTCACAAAGGTAATGAAAAAGCCCTTGATAGTCACTTCCTTCGTAATGTCGCTTTACTACTTATAGATGAGCGTGTGTCGCTGCGCTCTCGTTAGGTAGCGACTGACCATCTCGGTGATATCCTCAGGCGTGATCGCCTGTATGCGCTCTGCCACCTCGGCGACGCTACTGACTCTGCCGAAGTAAAGGTAGCTCTTGAGCATCGTGATGAGCTCGCTGTCGTGCTGATCGTTGGCGAGGAGTAGCTGCCCCACGATCTGCTGCTTACTGATCGCCAGCTGCTCCACACTCATAGGCGTGGTGACGTAGCGGTCCAAGATACTATGCACCGCCTCCACTGCTTGTTGTAGTGTGTCGCTCCCTGTGCCCAGGTAAACGCTCCAGACGCCATCACTCAGGTAAGGCGTATAATTTGCCTCGACACTGTAGACCAGTCCCAGCTCTTCACGCAGATGAAGGTTCAGCTGCGAGGAGATGGCGGGTCCTCCGACGAAGTTGTTGAAGAGCGTCATTGCGTAGCGCTCTCGATTGTGCAGGCTCGGAGCGTGTGTCCCGATGATGCAGTGGCACTGGTTGGTGCGGTAGTGGTGGGTCTTAGCGATGAGCCGCTCGGGAGTGATCGTGGGCTTGACCTTTGGCACCTTAAATGGGTCTCCTGCAGCTACTCGAGGCTCGCTGTAGAGATGCTCGATCATCTCGATCGCTTTGTCAAAGTCTATCTCGCCCCAGATGCCCAGCACCATATTGTCGGGGCGGTAGTACTGATCCATAAAGCGTCGCACGACTGTCGAGGAGATACGTCTGACAGACTGCTCGGATCCTAAGATATTGTGCGCTAGCGGCGTGCCGCTAAAGAGTAGCTCCTCAAACTCATCATATATCCGCTCGCTCGGAGCATCTAGGTAGCTGGCTATCTCCTCTATGATCACCTCCTGCTCTTTGCTCAGCTCCTCGGATGGTATGTAGCTGTTGAGGACAATGTCTGTGAGCAGATGAACGGCTCTGAGTGCATAGCGTGAGGGGATGGTTATGTGTAGGGTCGTATCCTCCTTGGTAGTGAAAGCGTTGAGATCAGCACCCACCGCCTCGACACGATTCACTAGGTGTAGGGCGTGTCGTCTATGCGTCCCCTTAAAGAGCATGTGCTCCGTACAGTGCGCCAGTCCATGGTAGGGCTGCGGATCGTGAGCCGATCCCGTCTGTACCATGTAGCCTATATAGGTGACCTGACTGGGGATAGGGTAGTAGACGATACGTAGTCCCTGAGTAGTGGTGTGGTATTGTAGTTGTGGAGATGTCATAATGAAAAGAAAGAGACAGTCACATAGACCTGCCAGCTCCAAAAAAGAACCCAGACCACACAAAGTTATGTAGTCTGGGCCTCTCTAGATGTTATGATACATAGATACGTATCATGGTAGATACGACTAGGTATGTCGTAAAGGTTGTGTAGCTGTCAGCTTACTCAGCAGCGGGAGCCTCTTCGGTAGCTGGTGCTTCCTCAGCGGCAGGTGCTTCTTCAGTGGCAGGTGCCTCCTCGGTAGCGTTAGCCTCCTCGTTAGCCTCTGCTTCGGCCTTTGCAGCAGCTTCGGCCTCAGCCTTCTCGCGCTCGATGGCTGCCTTCTTCTCCTCTAGTGCCTTGCTACGCTCCTTGTTTTGCTCTTCCTCAGCCTCGTGCTGCTTCTGAGCTATATCATGAGCCTTCTGCTGGTCACGCTCAGCGACTCCCTTGAGGAGCTGCTGCTTGTTTGTGAGCCAGCTCTCAAAGCGCTGGTCTGCGACCTCCTGTGTGAATGCGCCCTTGGCGACACCACCATCGAGGTGCTTCTTAAGGAGGACACCCTCACGTGAGAGGATGCGACGTACGGTGTCACTAGGCTGTGCACCGACCTTGAGCCAATAGAGAGCGCGGTCAAACTTCAAATCTATTGTAGCAGGATTAGTGTTCGGATTATAAGAACCTATCCTCTCAATAAACTTTCCATCCCGTGGAGCCCTGCTATCAGCGATGACGATACGGTAGAAGGGGTAGCCACGACGACCGAATCTTTGTAGTCTGATTTTAGTTGCCATTGTTGATATTGAGATTTGAATGATTTGGATGTCCGTGAGAACTTTCGTCTCATACGAACTGTGCAAAGGTACGCAAAAATCTTCATTCCACAATCACCTCCACAAAACGGCTCCTGGTTAATTTCAATAGTGTCCTAAACGTTTTTTGCGAGCGATGGGTGTAAGGAGCCGTCTTATCGTTCGCCAGCCTTGTCTCTCTGTGGAAGTGGCGCATTGTCCATGATGCCACAAAACATCAGAACGTTAGAGTGTGTGATTGAGTTCATAGTGCTTCCCTACTTAAGGACCAAAAGCTCTGAAATGGTCGTTTTTCTTGATTCTGTATATGTAGACTTTATCCGTTTCCGCTTTATTCCAAGTTGGGATTAAAGGAGTTCGCTTATCAAAGTATAGGTCGTCTTTTTCTTTTGTTAGATATGGGGAGTATTGCAATTTGCTAAGCGTCTTCTGATACGTTATCAAGTAGTCGTAATTCTCAAAGTCAAAGTCTTCGGCAAGCTGCTGGACAAAGGCCTTCTCGTAACCCTTTGGCTTAGGATTGACATTTGGTCGTGTTTCATAGTAGTCAACTAAGTAAAAAAATAGCCAGAACTCATTCTCCACATACTGAAACCCAATATAATCCCTTCTGTCAAAGGTTTCATTGGGGAGGGGGATTTCCTTAGCTAACTCAAAAGAAACCGTTCTAGGATAGTAGTAATAAGTGACCGCTACTATACTAGAAACCACTATCAAGACAACGCAGTAAAATATCTTCTTCATTTGAGTACTTACATAGGAGACCGTCCTACTCTAGGATGTCGTTGCGGCAACAATCTGATTGTTCTTCACGTGAGCATCGCTCCTCCGTCAGGTGAGCAGATTTTTATTTATCACGATCCATAGGCAACTTCGGACTGAAAGGATAAATGATCCGCGAAGGCTTTATCTCAGATCTATAAAAGACATAAGCCGCACACGTGTACTTTTTCTTCCGCAGCTTATTTACTATTCTATCTTCATTGATATTGAAGCTATTGAGATTGCTCACCAGTACCTTTATTGAATCGACGTTCCCGTTTTTTTGTAGGTATAGACCTACAATGAATCTGATGTCATATTTAATAGAATCGAAATCTCCATCATATTCGCTCTTAAACTCTTCGCAAAGGAAGCTGTTGAGTTCTCTCGTACAGTCAGCCGTGTTCATGCCTACATACTTCCTACTGGAACATCCCAATACAATAGTAATGGTAAGGCATACAGAGGAAATGCAAACGAACCAACTTATTAAACCTCTCTTCATAATCTCTTTTTATAACCGCACATGCCAGTGTCAAGCGCACCCTGCGTACAAATATAGGGAAAAACTTCGTGGGGAGTCAGCTCTGGATTTCTGCGATTTTCACGGCTTGCTACTTTACATATCTTTACGGGAAAAATAGTCCGATCCCATCCTTTCTCGAATATCCACGTGGAAAATCTCAAATCTCCACGTG
>CAMCJO010000079.1 GCA_945875135.1 uncultured Porphyromonas sp. | reverse complement strand
CTCTAATTCACTACCTTTGCAGTCAATCTTTGAGTTAATCGTGATTTTATAGAGATGAAGTCTCTCGTACAATGCTTTTGGGTGCTCTTTTTCTTTGCCGTGGGCGAACTGATCGGCATGATGATCGGGCACTTTCTACCAGGGAGTGTGATCGGGCTGATACTGCTCTTTCTAGCTCTAGAGACGAAGCTGATCAAGCCGGACAAGGTGGACAGCGTCGCTAAGTTTCTCACACTCAATATGGGTCTCTTCTTCGTACCAGCTGGTGTGGGGCTGATCACCCAAGTGGAGCTGATCAAGCAGTATTGGGCTGCCATCGTGATTTCTATGGTAGTCAGCACGGCACTGGTCTTGGTGGTCGTGGGACGTATGCAGCACCGCTTCGAGTGGCATCATAAAGAGGAAATATCTAACGACAACGCATGATGGACTTCGTCACACAACTCCTGAGCAAGCCTGTCTACTGCTTGCCTCTCACCATAGGAATCTACTTCCTCAGCTTACTCCTATACCGCAAAGTGCGGATCGGGCTCTTTCACCCTCTGATCGTTACGATAAGCTTGCTTATCTTAATGCTGTACCTCTCGGACACATCGTACGAGGAGTATAAGGAGGGGAGCCAGCTGATCGATTTCCTCCTAGGCCCCTCGGTCGTCTCACTGGGCTACATCCTCTACGAGCAGGCTAAGTACCTCCGGGGACGCGTCGTCTCGATCATGGTCTCGCTCTTTGTAGGCTCTCTGATCGGCATACTCAGTGCCGTAGGACTAGCTTATGCACTGGGCGCAGGCGACACGATCGCCCACTCGATGGAGTCGCGCTCGGTCACGACCCCTATCGCTATCGCGCTCTCTGAGCAGTCGGGTGGTATCCCCGCCTTAACCGCTGTGGTGGTGGTCATATCAGGCATCATCGGAGGTGTGATAGGTCCCATACTCTTTAAGTGGCTCCACATAGAGAGCCGCATCGCTAAGGGGCTGGCTCTAGGTGCGGCAGCGCATGGCGTGGGCACCTCGGTAGCCATTCAGATGGGAGCCCTAGAGGGTGCTATCGGTGGCTTGGCTATTGGTATCATGGGGGTCTTCACCTCCATACTGATACCGATCGTCCACTACGTCGCTCAGCTATTCGTCTGAGGTGTATGTTGTTGAAAAAGGGTACCTTTACGGCACCAAAACACTATCTCTCTATGAATAGATTTACTCGAAACATACTCTTAGCAACGCTCTGCTTGCTCTGCAGTATCTCTCTAGTGCAGGCACAGATCTCCTTCGGCGGCGTGCCTGCGATCACCGCTCAATCACATCGTGTGGTCGAGGTTACTCCTCCGTTCAACGCTCAGGACTTGCGCTCGGCAGAGCAATGGCATCAGGTAGACGATGGCTCACCGCTCATCGTGGGGCGCATGCTACCGCTCTCGGGAGACTTCTACCAGCAGGCGACCCATGAGGTAGTCGAGGGGCGGAGCGTCTATCACCTAGAGCTCACAGCTCCTGACGCACGGGGCCTGTCACTTTCATTTGACAAGCTAGCCCTGCAGCCAGGCGATCGGCTTTACCTCTTTGACCCAGCTAGAAAGCAGATCTTAGGTGCCTTCACCAGTGAGAGCAATCCCGATGGAGGAGTCTTCGGCACCAACCCCATTGCAGGTAGTTCGCTGATCATACAGTACGAGCCGGCGGGAGCTTTGGCCGACATCCAGCTGAAGCAACTCGGCTACTTCTTCGAGTCAGTTGCGGCTCCTCAGAATATCCCTGGCGAGGGTGCCTCGGGCGTCTGCAATGTCAACGTCAATTGCCCCGAGGGTGCTGATATGCAGGATGTCAAGAACGGCATCGTGCAGATAGTCGTCGTACTCAATGACAAAATCGCTTTTTGTAGTGGTACGCTGGTCAATAATACGAACGGGGATTGGCGTCCGCTCATCATGACCGCTCACCACTGTGCTTTCTACAAGGACATACTCTCTGGCAAGGTTATGAATGCGAGCGAAGAGGATTTTCGTCAGTGGGTCTTTAACTTCCACTACGAGCGTCCCGAGTGTGCCAACAATCAGTGGATAGGCGAGCAGGCTTACTCCATCAGTGGCGCTAAGCGCTTGGCTCTGTCACCGATGGATCACGGGAGCGATGGACTACTCGTTGAGGCACTAACGCCGATACCCGACTACTACGGCGTTTACTACAACGGCTGGGATCGCTCGGGTACCCTAGAGCCTAAGGCTAAGGGACTGCACCACCCGAGTGGCGATGTAATGAAGGTATCTACGATCACTGAGCCTCTCAAAAGTGGTCGTTGGAAGACGGATGACAACTTGGGCGCAGAAAATGCACACTTTGAGGTGCGCTATGCCAAGACGGAGAATGGGCACTGCGTGACCGAAGGTGGTAGCTCAGGCTCTGGACTATTTAATAGTAAGGGTCTCCTCATCGGCACGCTCTCAGGAGGAGCTGCTGAGTGTGATAAAGGGATCAATGCTCTAAACAGGTATGGTAAGCTAAGTGAGCACTGGGCACGATCCAAGCAAGATAACACACAGCAGCTACAACCGCTTGCACAGATACTAGACCCCAAGGGTCGTGGCACAGCGATGACTCTGTCTGGAGCCTACAAGCCCGGGACTATGCTGTTAGCTCCTGTGACGGAGCTACTGGGCGTATATCAGGATGGTCAGGTAGCTCTATCGTGGCAACCGATGACCGCCCTGCCAGAAGGCATCACAGCGGAGATACAGATCTTGCGCAACGGCAAGGAGCTCACGCGTCTGCCCATCAGCACGGGACACTATACAGATAGTCAGGCGAGTGACGAGAGCGGACTCGTGACCTACACGCTACGCTACCAATATACCATCGGGCTGGAAGATACAAGGCACTACACAGCTCCTCGTCATATCTCTTTCCTCACCTCAGACCTAGCGGGTGTCTCACAGTTTGAGCAGAAAAAAGAAGGAGCCCAAGTGACCCTCTCCTGGCATAAGCCTGTCAATCGTCAGCTGATCTCTCAGCTTACACTCTCTAGCGAAAGTGAAGCTAAGGGGGTTGCTCCTCTAAAGTTCCCTGGCTTAAACTCTGAGTACAAGGAGGTCTACCTGGGCGTCCGCTACGATGGTCATGACTTCACCCCTCTAGGGCAGACCCGCTTGGCTGCAATGCGCTTTATACCAGCACGCACACCTGATATGCACACCTACACACTCTTCGTGCGCAATGGGCAGAATATACATGTCATCACCAGTATTGCAGATCTGGATTGCTACGAAGTGATCAAAGACGATGAGACAACGGCCATAAGCTATCCTGTCGGAGATAAGTTTGAGCAGAAGAAGTGGCTCTGGGTACAAGGCTTTACGCCGAAGGTGATACGCCCCGAGGAGATGCTCATCGTAGGTTATCAGGTCAAGACTCGCACGGACTTCATGCGTGATGTAGCGATGATCGACCCAACGCCTGCTACCGACTGGAGCAGTCGTCACAACGTCCTCTCCTTTGATACGCACTACTGGATGCCCGCAGACATTGAGGGGTCTCTCCCCATGAAGAGCGGAGCCTTTGCCATCGAGTTTATGATAGACGATGCAGAGCCGGGTGCACCTGTTGATGTGACGGGACCGATAGCTCGTGGCTTCCACCCAGCGCAGTGGCCCGTGGTCAAAGAGTATATCATCTATGCCGATGGCACCGAGATAGGACGTACGCAGGACCTCAGCTACACAGTCACCAATGCGACGGGCAAGGAGTATAGCGTCAAGCCGCTCTACGAGAATGGTCAGATTTCTGCTGTCGAAACTCTGCCTACTACACGGGATGCCGTCCGTGTCTACCCGACGGTCTGCACGGATCATCTGACGATTCAGACGAATGGCGTGACAGGTAGCTACCAGCTCTACACGCCTGACGGCACTCGCCTCTCGGAAGGTGTGCTAGCGGATCGCTCCATCGACACCTCCTCGTGGGCTGTCGGTAGCTACCTCCTACAGGTGACGCTTGCCGACGGCACGACGACGCTCCACCGCATCGTCAAGCGATAGTTCCTACAGGACCATCATCTCAAAGAGCAAAGGCACTCCTCGTCAGAAGGGTGCCTTTGCTACTATAAAAGGAAGAGCAAATGTAGCTTATTCAATATCTATTTGTTACCTTTGTGGTGCTAATACTTGCTAATGGACATATTACACATAGACACTATATGAATTCATTCTGGAAGACTTTCTTTGCCACACTACTAGCTATCGTCGTAAGTTGTGTCATCTTTACTTCTCTAGCGGTCATCGTACTGATCAGCTTTATAGCGGCTCTGAGCGTCGGAGCAAACAACGAGACCAGACAGATCAAGGATGGCAGCATACTCAAGATCGAACTGGCACACATATCTGACACTTATGTGTCAAACCCTTGGTCTGATCTTGGATTGGACAAGAGCGATGGGAGTAGCGACCTGCCTCTCTCTTATGTCCTTGAGGCTATCGACGAGGCTAAGAATGATGATCGCATCAAGGGTATCTATCTCAACATGACTGACCCAGGCTGTGGCTTTGCTTCGGCTGAGGCGCTCAGAGGCGCTCTAGAAGATTTCAAGGAGGAGGGCAAGTTCATCGTATCATACTCTGATATGTACTCGCTCAAGGGGTACTACCTCGCCTCTGTCGCCGACCAGCTATATGTCAATAAGGAGGGCTCTATCGCTTTCGACGGCTTGGCTGGCGGGGCTGTTTTCTTCAAGGACTTGCTAGACAAGATCGGTGTGGAGATGATGGTCTTTAAGGTCGGCACCTTCAAGAGTGCCGTCGAGCCCTACATACTCAATAGTATGAGCGAGGCAAATCGCACCCAGATCACCTCTTATCTTGGCGACATCTGGGGGCGCATCCTAAACGAGGTTGGTACCAGCCGCAACCTGGACAGTGTACGCCTGCAAGCTCTAGCAGACAGTATGCAGTCTGTACAGTCTACAGACGCTTATCTAGCTAATGGACTCATCGATGGAGCTCTTTATCAAGATCAAGCTCTGGAGACGCTCTGCTCACTCGTTGGGGTTGATGAGAAAGATGATCTGCACTTTGTATCCCTACGCGATGTGTATGCTACGCGTGGCTCTGCCCGTAAGCAAGGAGCTAATGTGGGCGTCCTCTTTGCTGAGGGCGAAATTAATCTCGAGGTCGCTGACTCTCCATTTAACACCAAGAAGGTGGTCTCCGACCAACTCGCTGAGCGTATCCTTGAGATGGGCGAAGATGATGACTACGATGCACTCGTAGTACGTGTCAATTCGCCTGGTGGTAGTAGCTATATCTCCGAGCAGCTCTGGTACGCAGTCCATAAGGCTAGCGAAAACAAACCTGTCGTCATCTCCATGGGAGACTACGCTGCTTCGGGTGGTTACTATATGTCTTCGGGCGCTAGCTACATCTTTGCCGAGCCCTCGACGATAACGGGCTCTATCGGTATCTTTGGCGTTGTGCCTAATGCGACCAAGCTCGCCAACAAGATCGGCGTACACCAAGATGTGGTCAAGACAGCTCAGCACGCTGACCTAGGTGCGCTCGATCGTCCATGGACAGACGAGGAGCGTGCGCTCTTCCAGCAGTATGTCAATCGAGGCTACGAGCTCTTCCTCAAGCGTGTCTCCGAGGGTCGTGGCATGACTAGAGATCAGGTCGACTCCATCGCTCAGGGACGCGTATGGACCGGTGCTCAGGCATTAGAGCTAGGTCTCGTCGATGAGCTGGGAGGCCTGCAAGACGCTGTCGCTTATGCAGCTGCAGAGGCTGGATATGACACTTACCATATCACTTACTCAAGACGTGCGGTCAATCTACTCCAAGAGCTCTTCAGCGCATCGACACAAGCTGTACGTATGAAGCTGATGACCTCATGGTTTACCGAAGACGAGATCCGCTACATCGATCAGCTGCGTGAGCTACGCGCTATGTCAGGACTTCAAGCTCGTCTACCGCTAGTAGTAGATATCTAATCTCTCAGAGCAATACGGACTACCCTCTCGACTCCTGCACAGTATGGATCAGACCCCCAAGATCAATAGATGGCTATTACCGCTCTCAGGGATTTATGGAGTGGGCGTGTCGCTACGCAATAGCCTTTATAATATGGGGCGTCTGAAGAGTCACACCTTCCCCATACCCATCATCTGTGTAGGCAATCTAGCCGTAGGAGGTACGGGCAAGACCCCGATGATAGAGCATCTCATACGGATGCTTATAGGCGATCTGCGTATAGCTATCGTATCGCGTGGATATAGGCGCAAGTCTTTTGGGCTTAAGGTAGCCGAGCTGGGCGATAGTGCCAGTCGCATAGGTGACGAGCCAGCACAGCTCCTACGTAAGTTTGGCGACAAGATACAGATCGTCGTAGATGGCAATCGTGTGCGAGCGATCAATTACCTAGTCAATCAGCCCTACTCGCAGCGCCCCGATGTGATCCTGATGGACGATGGCTTCCAGCACCGCTCTGTGCAACCTTCACTCTCGATCCTTCTGTCTAGCTACAACCGGCTCATGACGGATGACGTGCTGCTCCCCGCCGGACGCCTGCGTGAGCCTGCACGTGCACGCTATCGTGCCAATGTGGTGGTCGTGACCAAGTGTCCTACCCTACTCAAGCCGATAGACTGCACCTTTACGGAGCGCCGGTTGGATCTCTACCCACATCAGAAGCTTCTCTTTAGCGAGGTAAAGTATGAGGATCCCGTACCCATCTTCCGAAGAGATGCAGAGCCCACCAAGATAGACACCAATGCGGTGGTCATCGCTATCTCTGGTATCTCACATCCTGAGGAGTTCTTTGCTTATGTAGAGCGCGGCTTCTCACGTGTGGTGACGCTCCCCTACGGAGATCATCATCACTACTCTAGGCGCAATGTCACCACATGGGAAAACATCTTGACAGACTACCTCGTTCGTGGCTCAGAGGTCGTCTTCCTCTGTACCGACAAGGACGCTGTCAAGATCTTCGAGCTTGAGTCCTATATGAGTCCTGAGCTACGTGAGCGATTTCTCCGACTACCTATACAGGTGCGCTTCAGGTCTCACGGAGAGGAAGATCTGCGCGAGTTAGTCATGAGCCATATAGCTCAGTTTACATCAGAGCAAGCGCAAAAAGAGGAGCAAGAGGGGAACGAGGAAAAAGAATAATCTATGAATACACCGATCTCTGACTTGGGAGAGTTTGGACTAATCCGTAAGCTCACCGAGCAGTTTGCCATTACATCTCCCGGCCGTGTCCGCATGGCTGTGGGAGACGACGCAGCTATCTTGCAGATGCAGCCTGACGAAGAGCTCTTGGTCACTACCGATATGCTCCTCGAGGGGATACACTTTGACATGACCTACATGCCGCTCAAGCACTTAGGCTACAAAGCGGTCGTGGTCAACGTCTCCGACATCTGTGCCATGAACGGCATCCCCCAGCAGATCACCGTCTCTCTAGGCATCTCAGCTAAGTACACCACCGAAATGCTCGAAGAGCTCTACAAAGGTATCGAACTAGCGTGCCAGCACTACCAAGTCGACCTAGTCGGTGGAGATACCTGCGCCTCGCGAAACGGGCTCGCCATCAGCGTCACATGCCTAGGCTCTGTCCCTAAGGGAGAGGCCGTCCTGCGCTCTGGCGCTCAGCCCAACGACCTCATCTGCGTCACGGGCAATCTAGGTGCAGCCTACATGGGCTTCCAACTGCTAGAGCGAGAGCACCGCACCTTCCTCAGCGCACCGACAGAAGAGTTTGAGCCACACTTCGAGGGGTACGAATACCTGATCGAGCGTCAGCTCATGCCGTCAGCACAGCGCTGGTTGCGTGGCAAGCTAGCCGAGCAGGGAGTCACGCCGACAGCGATGATAGACATCAGCGACGGCCTGAGCTCCGAGCTGCTCCACATATCAGAGCGATCACAGGTAGGCGTGCGGGTCTTTGAGGACCGACTCCCCCTCGATCGTGAGACGATAGCTCTCTGCGAAGAGATGAATATGTCGCCCATCACGGCAGCCTTCAATGGTGGGGAGGATTACGAGCTCCTCTTCACCGTGCCACTGGCACAAGTCGGGCAAGTATCGGCCATCGAGGGCGTCTCTGTCATAGGGCATGCTACGGACGTCTCCGAGGGGTGCCGCTGGGTCTCGACCGATCGTGCCGAGCACGAACTCAAAGCTCAGGGCTGGAACGCCTTCGACTAGCCCCTCCCCCTCCACATCTCAAGTCATAAGCTTGTTCTAAAACTCACACAGGGGGGGAAGTATCTATCTTACTTCGTCAATAAAGGGACCTCCTCAACAGGTTCCCAAAAACTTTCCACCGTTGGAAACTTTCTTTTCCACCCTTGGAAATTCCAAGTTTCTACCTAGGAATTCAAAAGTTCCTCCGCATTTTTTTGTTTTTGGGCTATCTGGCTGAGAAGTAAGAGGTTACCGTTTGGGGTGATACGGACAGGTAACGATTTAGAAATGAGCGGAGTGCTTTGAAGTACATCGTTTTGGATAGCCAAATATTGCTGTCCGATAAAAGTCAGAAAGGGCATACCAAGGGGGCTCAACCATA
>CAMCJO010000078.1 GCA_945875135.1 uncultured Porphyromonas sp. | reverse complement strand
GTTCATCAGCGTGAAACTAGAGTTTCATAGGTAAGAAACTACAGTTTCATAGGTAGGAAACTACAGTTTCATAGGTAGGAAACTACAGTTTCATAGGGAAGAAACTAGAGTTTCATACGAAGGAAACTGTAGATTGGTCGAAATCGAGTAGTCGAAAAGTTGTTGTTCGATAGACGAGCTTCTGGATGTCCTTCGGGACAAAGGCACCCGTCAGACCGACTACATAGTACTCATCTCCATTCTGTACAGAGATGAGCAGCTCAGGACACTTGCGCCAGCACCAGATGCCCTAAGAAAATGACTCTCTTGGGTCAGAGAGTCAACCATTTACGCTATCATTGTGCAGTTTCCTGCCGATGAGAGTTTTCAAAACGGTCAACTTGTCGACATTCGGCTTTTCTGTACACTACTTTATATGAGATAGATACGATTTTATTTCGGACAACTTTTCAACAACCGATGTTTTTCCAGTTGATTTATTTGCCCACGTCAATTATTGGTTGTAATATTGCAAAGAATTTCGCGAAGTCAGATTTAGTCTCTCTACAAATTGACTTCTGAACAGACTTATTTTTTCTAACCCTTCATACATCTATTCCAGTGAAGCAAAAGACATATTCCTTTGATGAGGCTTATCAAGCCACGTTAGAGTACTTTGGTGGTGACGAGCTGGCCGCCAAAGTGTGGGTGACCAAGTATGCCCTCAAGGACAGCTACGGCAACATCTACGAGCAGACCCCTCGTGACATGCATCAGCGCATAGCACGAGAGCTGGTCCGCATAGAGCACAACTACCCCAACCCGCTCTCTGAGAGTGAGCTGACAGATCTGATGGATCACTTCCGCTATATCGTGCCTCAGGGCAGCCCGATGACCGGAATTGGCAATAACTACCAGATTGCCTCCCTCTCAAACTGCTTTGTCATCGGCCTAGACGGTGAGCCAGACTCGTATGGTGGCATCATCCGCATCGACGAGGAGCAGGTACAGCTGATGAAGCGCCGTGGTGGCGTGGGACACGATCTGTCGCACATCCGTCCTAAGGGTTCGCCTGTCAAGAACTCGGCCCTCACCTCTACGGGCTTGGTGCCCTTTATGGAGCGCTACTCCAACTCGACGCGTGAGGTAGCACAAGATGGTCGTCGTGGTGCGCTCATGCTCACAGTATCAATCAATCACCCTGACAGCGAGTCCTTTATCGACGCTAAGATGACCGAGGGCAAGGTAACAGGTGCCAACGTCTCAGTACGCATCGACGATGCCTTTATGCAGGCAGTCGTAGATGACAAGGAGTATGTGCAGACCTATCCTATACACTCGAAGGAGCCTAAGTTCACCCGCACCATTCAGGCACGCCAGCTATGGGACAAGATCATCTACAACGCCTGGCGGAGCGCTGAGCCTGGAGTGCTCTTTTGGGACACCATCATCCGCGAGTCTGTACCTGACTGCTACGCCGATCTAGGCTTCAAGACGATCTCGACCAACCCCTGCGGTGAGATACCTCTCTGTCCGTACGATAGTTGCCGTCTGCTGGCGATCAACCTCTACAGCTACGTACGCAATCCCTTTACGGCAGAGGCTTCGTTTGATTTTGACCTCTTCCGTGAGCATGTAGCCAAGGCGCTCCGCATCATGGACGACATCATTGACCTAGAGGCGGAGAAGATCGATGCGATCCTCATGAAGATCGCCTCAGATACGGAGACCGAAGAGGTCAAAGCTGCGGAGCGTGAGCTGTGGCGCAAGATCAAGCGCAAGACCCTCCTCGGACGTCGTACTGGTGTCGGCATCACAGCCGAAGGCGATATGCTCGCTGCTATGGGCATGCGCTATGGTTCGGACGAGGCTATCAGCTTTGCAGAGGAGGTGCAGAAGACGCTCTGCCTATCAGCTTACGCTAGTTCAGTAGAGCTAGCTAAGGAGCGCGGAGCCTTTGACCTCTATGACACAGAGCGTGAGAAGGACAATCCCTTTATCCAGCGCATTGCCAAGGCTGATCCGAAGCTCTATGAGGAGATGAAGAAGTTCGGCCGTCGTAATATAGCGATGCTCACGATCGCTCCTACGGGCTCGACGAGCCTTATGACGCAGACTTCGTCAGGTATCGAGCCAGTCTTTATGCCTGTCTACAAGCGCAGACGCAAGGTCAATCCCAACGACAAGAACGTCAAGGTGGACTACACCGACGAGACGGGAGACACCTTTGAGGAGTACACGGTCTACCACCACAACTTCCTCACTTGGATGAAGGCCAACGGCTACGACCCCGAGAAGAACTATTCGCACGAAGAGCTGCAAGAGCTGGTCGCTAAGTCGCCCTATCACAAGGCTACTGCCAACGATGTGGACTGGGTAGCCAAAGTCAAGATGCAGGGACGCATACAGCAATGGGTGGATCACAGCATCAGCGTGACGATCAACCTCCCCTCCGACATTTCTCAGGAGATGGTGGCTACGCTTTACATTGAGGCGTGGAAGGCTGGCTGCAAGGGCTGCACCGTATATCGTGAGGGCTCTCGCTCAGGCGTGCTCATCTCGGAGGAGCAGCAAAAGAAAGAGAAGCAAGCCAAGGAGGAGCAAGAGGCCGCTGCGGAGATCCCCGTAGAGCCGGCACCTATGTCTCAGACTGTACACAAGCGCCCCAAGGTGCTAGAGGCTGATATCGTACGCTTTCAGAACAATAAGGAGAAGTGGATCGCCTTCGTCGGTTTGCTCGACGGTAAGCCTTACGAGGTCTTCACAGGTATCGCAGACGATGACGAGGGTATCATGCTCCCCAAGAGCGTGACGAAGGGTAAGATCATCCGCAGCTACGACGAGGACGGCACGAAGCACTACGACTTTCAGTTCCACAACAAGCGTGGCTTCAAGACCACGGTAGAGGGGCTAGACACGAAGTTCAACCCTGAGTACTGGAACTACGCCAAGCTCATCTCAGGCGTCCTCCGCTACCAGATGCCAATAGATCAGGTCATCAACCTTGTCCAGGGCATGGAGCTCAATGATGAGAGTATCAACACCTGGAAGAACGGTGTGGCTCGCGCTCTCAAGAGTTACCTCCCTAGCGGTACAGCCGTCTCTGCCGCCTGCTCTAACTGCGGACAGCACACGCTAGTCTATCAGGAGGGTTGCCTCATCTGCACCAACTGTGGCTCCTCAAAGTGTGGCTAGTCAGAAGAAGATAAGAGCTGGCTTGAGGGTCGCTTGACAAGCTTCCCGAGCTAACCGCTCTAAACTACAAAACCCCACCATTGTACGGAGACAATGGTGGGGTTTTGCTTTGTATTGCTGTGGCTTTCTCTAGAAGAAAGCGCGCCTTATAGTCGCTCGATGCGATGGGTAAAGGGGACGCCAGCACGGTGGAAGAGTCGCCCTACGGGGCAGACCTTCTCGGTCAGCTCAAGGCATTTCTCCAGCTCCTGATCCGTAGCGGTCGTCTTGACTCGTAGCGTGTAGTCGATCGCTTCCATCTCGCCCTCTGTCGTTTTCGCTTCAAGATCTATCTCTAGATGCTCGATGGTGAGACGCTTCTTCTCGGCCATCGTGGTAAAGATCGTTGCGATGCAACCATTGAGCGACATGGCGAGGAGCTCGAAGGCAGTGGGGCCCTGATCCGTACCGCCAGAGGCGACTGGGAGGTCGACTGCGACGCTGCTGCCTCGTTGATTGTCTATTTGCGAGAGATAAGCTCCCTGCTTGACTAAGTGTGATTTCATATCGTTTGTTCATTTATTAAAGTGAGACTTCCTAGGAACTCAAAAGAGCATCTGCTCCTCAGCGACATACTCCGAGAGCGACTCACGAAGCATGCCGATGTAGCGTCCACTAGCGTCGTAATGATGTCTATAGAGTAGCTGATTCGCCAGAAAGACACCGCCCTGCGCTGCCTGGCACAAGTAGCGGATAGCCTCCGTACGGCGATCGGGTTGCAGCGGATCTGTCAGGAGCATCCGCCCTATCTCATAGCACGCCTCGGGGATCCCCGCCTCAGCGGCTCGCTCCCACAAGGAGACGACACGAGAGCTGTAGCAGTCTCCATCTTGATGATACCACAGCTTGCCTAGTAGATAGCACGCTTCGGGAGCATCTTGCCTAAAGGCTGCCGTGAGCCAGTACTCCACCCGATCCATCTGGACGAAGAGCCCACCCTGCGCATAAGCCCTAGCGAGTGCTATCTGCGCCTCCACAAGGCCCGACTCGGCGGCCGTCTCTAGATGATAGAGATACTGCTCGTGACTACGCACCACGCCCAAGCCTCGCTGATACATTTGCGCTAAGAGGAGATGAGACTTCGGATGCCCTAGCTGTATAGCCATGCGCAGGCAGTCGCTCGCCTCTCGGTAGTTCTTCCTCAGTCCCGTCTGCGGGCTTGTCAAGTGTAGTGCCAGAGCATAGAGATCCTCCACATTTCCCCGCAATGCGACTCGCTGGCGCAGGTAGCGTCTCAGACAAGTTTGCGCAACACTATCGGTGTGCGACTGATAGAGCTTAACTAGGTAGTCAATCGCTGGGAGCGAGTCGTGACGAGCTGCACGATGTAGCCAGTGTAGTCCCTCTGTCTGAAGGTACTTAAGATTGTCAGTTGGGGTCTCTAGCTCTTTCTGCAGAAGGCTATAAAGCTTGCCTGAGCGTCTTGTGTCAACGACTAGCGTGAGCTGTTGCGTCATCAAGGCAAAGAGCTGCTCGCAGTCGATACCACCAGCCACGGCACTGGTCGTCTGTGGCGATAGTAGGTCTGAGGTGAGCTCTTTGGGCTTAGGCGACATGGATCAAGAGACATAGAGGAGCAGCCCCTTGAGATACTCCCCCTCTGGGTAAAAGATGTTGATCGGATGACAGGGACTCTGTCCCAAACGCTTGAGGATGCGCACTTCACGCCCCGCAAGTGTGGCAGCTGTCATCACCGCTAGGGTAAACTCCTCCATCGTGACAGCTTGCGAGCAGCTAAATGTGAAGAGCAGTCCACCACGAGCGATCGCTCTGAGTGCTAATTCGTTTAATCGGCGATACCCGCCCAAACCTTGCTGCTTATGGTTGCGCTGCTTGACAAAGGCGGGGGGATCTAGGACGATCAGGTCGTAGGCTCCCGTCTCGATCGCAGATAGGTAGTCAAAAGCATCAGCCACGACCGCCTCGTGTCTCTGGAGCGTCTCCGGGTCAGAAGAGAAGTTGATCGCCACACTCTCCTCGCAGAGTGAGATAGCTCGTGCAGAGCTATCTATTGAGATGACACGCTCGGCACCACCTCCGAGAGCGTAGACGGAGAAGCCTCCCGAGTAGCAGCAGATGTTGAGGACGTTGCGACCTCGAGCGTACGACTCGACAAGACGTCTGTTGTCGCGCTGATCCACGAAGAAGCCGGTCTTCTGTCCCCGCTCCCAGTCTGGCAAGAAGCTGTAGCCGTACTCCTGCACCGTCCGGTCGTACTCTGCCGAGGGAGCCTTGCCTAGGTAGCCATTGGGCATAATCCAGTCGCTAGGTGTCTGCGCTGGGAGCGTCTCGACAGACTTGTCGTAGACGTAGTGCACGCCTAGCTCTGGCAGCTCGCACAGCACCTCAGCGATCAACTGACGTAGCGGATAGAGACTCAGCGCATGTATCTGTATTACCGCCACCTCTCGGTAGATGTCGACGACTAGCCCTGGTATGAAGTCGCTCTCGCCGTAACACAAGCGCCAGCAGTCTGTCTGCCTGTCGTCTTGGCTCTGGAGGAGCGTCTTGCGCAGCTGATGCGCTTGGCTTAGGCGTGTGGTAAAAAAGGCACGCCACTCCCCTATCTCCTCCTCGCCAAAGGTCAGCATGCGGACGGCTATCGTCCCGCCCTCGTAGACTCCCTGCCCCAATTGCTGCGAGCCATCGTGGTTGAAGATAGTCACTGTCGATCCTAGTGGTATGCTCTCCTTGGTGCGCTGCAGTGCGCCCGAGAAGACCCATGGATGATGTCGGAGGAGCGGCTCCTCACGGTGAGGCTTGAGGTATAACTGGTACATAGGGGTGGTGGTAGGTTGTAGCTCTTGTGGTAAAGTCTTAGGAAGGCTGCTCAGGGCATAGCCCGAAGTGGTGTAGCAGTGGCATCGGCTCCGACTCTAGACGATGATAGATGCGGAGACAAGCGTATGCGTCTAGTGCAGCGTAGCTCTGCTGCGCAGGCGTTAGCGTAGCCGCCTCCCAGTTGGTCAGCTGGGCACGCTTGCTAATCTTCTCCCCGAAGAGTATCGCGTAGATCTTCTGCAACCCCAAGTCATGGATGCCGTAAGCTGGGGTAAGTCGCTGCAGGTCTACAAAGCCTTGTGGATGCAACTCTGGTGAAAACCTCCTCAACTGTCTCCGATCCCCGCAAAGGTCTAACCCCACCTTGAGTATGTCTTCACGCTCCAGCAGTCCTTGTAGCCGAGGCGGAATGCCTATTTTATTGATCCTAAAGAGGTAGCAGCAACTCTCGCTCGATAGCTGAACAAGTGCTACAGACTGACGCTCATACTTCTTGAAGACAGGCTTAGACTCCGTGTCCATACCGATTATAGCACATTGCTCTAGAGCTGCTACGGCAGACTCCACTTGCGGGAGCGAGTCCACGACAACGATTTCACCGGTGAAGGTGGCTTTGGCTAGTTTGCCTATCTCCTCTTTAGTAATTGATGACAGCACGATTGTTTACTCTATTATTATTGTATGCTTTCTGTAGCCCAGTGGTCAGCGTCCTCCTCTATCCCCTCGGCATGCTTGTGATAGTGTAGCACGCGCAGGGCGGATAGGAGCGCATCTCCCAGGTATGTGTCAAAAGCGTATTGCAGTATCGAGAGCGTCGCAACGAGTAGCTCGCCAGCATCCTCTCTAAGCACCAGCAGTGGCGTACCCAGCTCACGGTAGATCAGCACCAAGAGGCGTGAGAGTCGCTCCGGCTGTAGCTCGCCATCTTGCGTTACACCCACTGGGTAGTGGAGGAAGAGATCTAGCTCCTCGCCCAGTAGCGCACGCACCTGCTCCTCGTAGTAGCTCACCGTCTCATCTGAGATCACCTGCGTGTAGCCCGTGAGCCACTCCTCCAGCTCCTCCGTAGAGGTCGCTGGCATCTGCGATAAGTAGCTAAAGATCTCTGGCAGGTAGCCGTACGTACGCTGCACAAAGTCCGCCCGACTATACTCGGACGCATGCTCTATGAGCGCGCAGTAGTCCTTGCACAGCGTGAGGAAGGCGACGAGCTCCTGCGGATTGCTCTCAGTCGTTTGCTCCATATTCACTCTAATGGATCAAGGCTTACTTAGCAAAAGCACCCTCCTGAATCAGGTACTCAGCAATCTGAATAGCATTGAGCGCAGCGCCCTTCATGATCTGGTCAGCCACGCACCAGAAGGTGACACAGCCTGGCTCGGCGAGGTCTGCCCTCAGACGGCCCACGTAGACTGGCTCCTGCATAGAGCAGTGTAGCGGCATCGGGTAGCTACGCTTGGCGGGATCATCCATCAGGAGTAGTCCCTTCTGCTTTGACATCGCCTCGCGTACCTCTTCGACCGTAAGCGGATCAGCACATTTCACCCAGATAGCCTCGCTGTGAGCACGCAGCACGGGGACGCGTACGCAAGTAGCACTGACACGTATCTCATCGTCGTGCAGGATCTTGCAGGTCTCATTGTACATCTTCATCTCCTCCTTCGTGTAGTCATTGTCCGTAAAGATGTCGATCTGCGGAATGAGGTTATATAGGAGTTGATTGCCGAAAGCCTTCGTCTGCAGCGGCTTGCCCATCGCTTGGTCACGCACCTGCCCCTCCAGCTCTAGCATCGCATCGTGACCCGCACCACTAGCAGCCTGGTAGGTAGCCACATGGACACGCTCTATGGGACTCAGCGCATGGATCGGAGCCAGTGCCACGATCATCTGGATCGTGCTGCAGTTAGGGTTGGCTATGATCCGCTTGGCAGGGTTTAGCGCATCAGCTCCATTGACCTCGGGTACGACGAGTGGCACACCAGGATCCATACGGAAGGCGCTCGAATTGTCGATCATCAGAGCGCCATGCTTCGTGATCGTACTGGCGAAGTCTAGAGCCGTCTGCCCTCCAGCAGAGACAAAAGCGATGTCAATGTCCTTAAAGTCATCGTTTTGGGCTAGGAGCTTTATCTTGTATTCCTTACCACGGAAAATGATCTCACTGCCGGCACTGCGAGACGAGCCAAAGAGTCGTAGCTCATCAATCGGGAAGTCTCGATGCTCTAAGAGACGTAGGAACTCACGCCCCACAGCTCCACTGGCACCTACTATTGCTATCTTCATATTATTATCGTTCTGTCAAGTTAGAATTAAGGTCTATACGATCGTAAGCTCAGAGAGTTGTCTCCAGCTTCAGTGCAAAAGTACCCAATCTGCACCAATCGGCAAAAAGTACCCCGCTACACAACTCTGCAAATCCCTAAAGTGCAACTTATAGGGACGCCAGCCTGCTAACCGCTATCTGTGAGTCGCCATCGAGCAGCCCCCCGCCTCCACGATGCTTGTATCGTACTGAGTACATTACACATACGAGTTCCAAAAAGAGTTCCCCTCTTGGAACTTTTTAGTTCCAACGGAGGAACTTT
>CAMCJO010000077.1 GCA_945875135.1 uncultured Porphyromonas sp. | reverse complement strand
TAGTCGCAAAGGCGACCTGCATATTGTACGCCATAGTTGCCATATCGCCACTGCTCAGCCCGACGAGCGCTGGCCCCATTGGGATGAGGGTACCCATCAGTCCGAGGATTGGGCCGAACTTGGTCAAGACTTGCGGGTAGACGAGTCGCTTGTCGAGGCGTAGCTCATACTCTCCGATGAGTAGGTTGCGCTCAGCAGCGGGAGCCACGAGGAGGGAGCGCAGTAGCTCCTCAAAGAGGTCTAGCCGTGCTGTCTTTGGACTTTCACCGCCCAGCTCTTGGCGCAGTCTGCCGAGTAGTGCGCTAGCGTCTTCACGCTGATGGGAGAAGTAGCGTCGCTGTAGTCGCTTGTAGCGCTGTGCCCGCTCGATGAGTCCGCCCAGCATGAGGAGGGCTAGGAGGAAGAGTAGGAGTAGTCCAATGATCACCGGTATGAGGAGACCATTGGAGAGGAGAAACATGGTGTCTGAAATGAACTTCATAGTAATCTGTTGTGTGTAACTGTCTTATTTGCGTGAGCCTTTTGCCTTGATGAGCATGGCTATATAGCCAACGAGCACGCCGCCGGCGATGGTCGCGAGGAGTATGCACAGCTCTCTAGGCGAGGAGCTGTCTAGCTGGACCTCTGGAGCTTGGGTGCGCTCTGGTATGAGGATGTAGGCTATGACGCTACCCACGGCTAGCACCCCTGCTAAGAGCATGGCGAGCAGACGGAGGAACTCCCGATCACGTATCAGGCGAGGTGTCAGCTCGATGAGTAGGAGGAGCACCACAGCAAAGGTTGTGGTCACTGCCCAGTAATGGACTCCAGGCATGCTGTAGATGACAAAGCTCCGCAGGTAGCATAGCGCAGGTAGCATCAGTAGCGAGGGGAGCCATACGGCTATCTGGTGGCAGGCGGTCATGACCGCTACGACTAGTCCCTCTCGATGATAGATCGTACGCAGAGGTCGGTGTGCGGGTCGGTAGGTGACGACCGCCATCGTGAGCAGTAGCTCTAGCGAGACCAGCATGGCGAGTGTAGAGAGCTGCTCCGCCTGACGTAGCATAGCATCGAGGGCTAGCTTGCTCACTCGTAGGGTCGCCTGATGGGTCGCCACCAAGCCGACGATATAGAGGAGTGCATGTGCTAGTCGCACCCTATGGTCAGATCGTACGGCTGTGGTGGTGAGCGCCACTAGGAGCGCAAAGATGGAAACGATGAGTATCATCTCTTACTTCGTACGCTTCCTACGTCTGCTGTAAAGGATGGAGAACACCAGTATGAGGACGATTACGACGCCTCCGATGATGACTATCTCGGTCGTATGGAGTTGCTCGCTATCCTCTGCAGAGGCAGAGCCAGCGGCCTGCTTCTTGCCCTGAGCCTTGTCCGAGTCCTTCGAGAGTACCTGTTGCTTTTGGTCAGACTGTGAGGTAACCTTGAGTGCCTTGTCTAGGGCGGCGGTGTACTCTTGTTGCTGCTCGGGTGTGAGTTGATCTTGGATCATCTTACGTAGCTTAGCATTGTCACAGACCATACCGCTACAGCCCGCACCCGCCTTTGCCAAGCTCTCAGCATGGAGCTGAGCGATGGTCTGCTTTTGCTCAGCAGTCGCCTGCCAGTAACCCTTGCGAATGGTCTCCATCATGGAGGCGGTGAGGTCTTGCAGGGCTGCTGGATTGTTGCGCTCGAAGAAGTCAACGGTGCCGAGCTGGTGCTTGTCCACGACATACATATCGTAGAGGGCATCCCAGAGCTCCTTGTCGATGGCTGAGGGCTTCATGACGTTCCACGCATAGGTATTGCGGATGGTCTCGTCGATAGCGTCTGCTGCTCCCGCACCCTCTTTGAGCTGCTCACGCACATAGGTGGGGTTGAGGATGGTGGTGCGAGCTTCGACGCCGATAGCCTGCTTGATCTCCTGCGTCTTGACACGACGACGGTTGCGCAGATCGGTGAAGTAGCCCTCGGGGTCCTTGCCCGTGACGTGACGCACGGAGAGGGTGAGCCCGCCCATAAACTCATAGACGTGATCCAAGCTTAGCGCACCCCACGTATTGCTCTGACGAGGCTGGACGACGGCATCGGTGTTTTGCAGAGCCGCCTCAAAGATACCTTTGGCGGTCTCGCCCCAGAGCTCTTCGTCTCCATAGATGGCACCCATATTGTTCATGTACACCTCGGCAATCTCGCTCTCTTTCTCCCAGCGGTCACCGCTCTCGACCATCTCCTGAATGCCAGTACCGTAGGCACCGTTGAGACCGCCGAAGATGCGCTTGCCGCTGAGCTTACGCGCCTGCTCGGGGGGTACGCCATGCTCTAGGAGCACACGCTCCGCCTCGACACGTCCCAGGGCTATCTGATTAGGCGTCTTGCCATCCTTGGTCTCTGCGACGAGGTCCATAGCCTTTTGCAAGAGGAAGAGGCGAGAGGCTGCGATGTCTCGGAGCTGGCCGGAGGTCTGTATGACCACATCCACACGAGGTCTGCCGAGCTCCTTGATAGGGATGACGCGCACGTCGATCACCTTGCCACGGCGGTCACGCACGGGCTCGACACCGAGGAGTGCCATAATCTCAGCGATGGTGGTGCCCTCGCTCTCGATGAAGCTACTGCTCCAGAGGGTGAAGCTCACCTTGCGCGGTATCGAGTCGTTGTGACGAGAGCGGTAGTCGGCTAGGAGAGCGTCGGCTAGTTGCTGTCCGTCTTCCCATGCCTTTGCTGTGGGCGTCATCTCGGGATCGATGGCGTAGAGGTTGCGCCCTGTGGGTAGTACGGAGGGGCTGGCGATGAAGTCACCGCCTGGCGAAGGTGCCGTATAGCCTCCACTGAGCGCATTGGCGAGCGAAGCTAGCTCGAGCTGTGGCGAAGTAGCCAGCATACGCTTATAATATGGTATCTCTGCCACGGAGCGACGCAACAGGCTGACACCCTCGGCGAGGAGTACCAGCTTGGGGTCTTGCTTCGTCTCGGCACTAGCGGGCTTGCCATGAGGAGGCATACCGCCACCCATCATTCCCTTGGGCATACCGCCTGGGTGACCGCTAGGCATCCCGCTAGGCTTGCCTTGTGGCTTAGCTTTTGCCTTGTCACCGCCCATCATACCGGCAGGCATTCCGCCCATCATACCAGATTGTGCGCTCTCCTCTTGTTGTGCCTTGAGGAATTGATCGACACGCGCCAGCTCGGCACCACTGACGCCTAGCGACTGAATGAGCGCATCGACCTCTCCGGCGGCAATCTCCCGATCCTGAACACGAGCTACGAAGTGGTCTGCAGGACGGAGGTAGCGAGCGTTGAAGTAGACATCGTCCTTGATCTGAGCGTCGGTGATCCGTCCGCGAGACTTATCTATCTGAGCCAGTGCATAGGCTATTGGGTCGACCGAGAGGAGGCGGACACTAGAGCGAATCTTCTCTGAGCTGAAGGGAACACCCGTCGTGTACATACCGCCCACTATCTTGGCGTGAGCTAGCTCATCAACAAAGTTGGCAATCAGCTCGATCTCGTCTCTCGTGTAGGGCTTGCTCATCGTGGAGTCTAGCTTGAGGTCTCTGTGGAAGCCCTTAACGATGGTCATCTCTTTGATTCGCTTGGAGAGCGCGTCGTCATCTTTTTCCGAAGCTAGGTAGCGGTCGGTCAAGTCGCGCAGCGGTTGCATCTCTTTGTCTAGCTGCGTATCGATAAAGGGTGGAGCTAAGTAAGAGACTGCCTGCCCGTAGGAGCGACGCTTGGCGATCATACACTCGCCGACATTTGCTGTCGTATAGTAATAGATGTGTGGCAGGTCACGCACGAGCCTATCGGTGTAGTCGTAGTTGCTCAGAGCCACCTGCTTGCCGGGGATAAACTCCAGACTGCCGTGGGTGCCGAAGTGCATCAGGACGTCTGCTTGCCAGCCGTTACGAGCCCACAGATAGCTCGCTATGTATGGGTAAGCGGGTACGGAGGTAGAGCCGTGTACCATCTTGAAGTCTAGATCTCCGCTGCCAGTCCCTGGCTGCGGTAGGAGAGCTACCTTACCATAAGTGAGTCGGGTCACCGCCATGCCCTCGACACCGTCACGCTCTAAGACGAAGTCGTGTCCTGGGATCGCCCCATAGCGAGTCTCTATGCTGTCTTTGAGTGCTGGGGGGAAGGTATCGTCGATCCATTGCGTCAGCTCTTGCGTCGAGACAAAGGCGGGGTAGTTGCTGTGTAGCATCATCTGCTTGTTTCCCTCCGCATAGTTGTTATAGAGGGCGCCACGAGACATCAGATCTTTTGCAAAAGCCTCCTCCGTGTCGGGCAAGCCTGTCAGGTCGTACCCTTGGCTCTGTAGGTACTTCAGGACGTTGTAGAGCGATGGCACAACCTCGATACCTTGCGCCACGAGACTGTTTTGTCCAGGACCCTTGAAGTAGAAGAGTGCTATGCGCTTGTCCGCATTGCTCATCGTCTGTAGCTTGACATAGCGGTGGAGTAGTGAGCAGAAGTCGGGCAGACGCTCGGGGATCGTGTGAAACTCCTTAAAGCCCTGCTTGTTCTCTCGCAGTGTCACCAGCGCAAAGGGGAGGATCGCGCCATCTATCTCAGGCGTTACGACCGTCTGGCTGAGGTAGCCGCCCCACATGCCTTGCTTATCCTGTAGCCAGTCGCTATACTCCTCCGACACGATGAGCGGAGAGAAGATAGGCACGTTGTGCTCCTTGAGCCAAGCGATGGCGGGGTCGCCGCCGAAGCGTCCGTGGGCGAAGTAGATGACCGCCTGTGGCTTGATCTCCGTGAGGAACTCTAGTCGGCATGTCATAGCGCTGATCGGGTAAACGTTAAAGCCTGACTCCTCCAACGCTCCGATCAACTCGTCTAAGTAGTCTCGGCTCGATCCGAAGGGGCCTGCGATGCCCGTAAAGAGCGCAATGCGAGGAGCTCCCTCCTTGTAGCCATGCTCGTTGTAGAACTTCTGAAAGCTCTCGACACTGTCGAAGGCGAGGTCCGGGTCTTCGTCCGTAAAGAGTAGGTCGTAGCCGTACTCTATCGGCTCATCGATAGTCCCCGTGCGGAGCGACTTGCCGAGTATTTCCTTACGGATGTAGTTAAAGCCCGAGCGGTAGTTGCTCGTACCGCCATTCGCCAGATAAGAGACCAGCTTCTCCTGCTGTAGCGAGTCTAGGTTGGAGATGTTATTCTCTGGCGTTGTGGTCATGTAGGCGAGGTACTTCAGTCCGCGCTCCTCGCCTAGTTGCTTGATCAGCGCGCGGTCCTCATCGGTCCACTTGAGCCCCATGCCGAAGGCGATCATGGCGTCGTAGTTCTTCAGCTCCGAGAGCTCGGTGACGGCTGTGAGGCGCACATTCTTCTTGTCGGTCGCAGCCGCCATACGAGAGGCTACGAAGTCTGGCATATTGACCAATGCGACTCGCACAGGCTTAGGCCACAAGAGATAGGCACCGAGGATGATGAGTATCAGTAGTACTGGTACTCCTATGTAGTAGAGATGCTTCTTGGAGAAAGTCATAGGGAGAGAGTCTTAGTAGGGGGGAAGCCCTTTTTAGTAGTTCAGTGAGAGCGAAACGAAGTAGCTACGTCCAGGCGATAGCGACGCGCCCTGCTCGATGATCGGAGTCATATAGTTGAAAAGGTTGTCGCAACCCAGCGTCAAGCTAAGGTCTAGGAGGGTCTGCCAGCGCTGCGTGACGCTCGCCCTAAAGAGCGCGTAGCCAGGATAGGTGGCGTACTTATAGTCGTCACTGGCATTGTCATAGACGGCAGAGGTCACGCCACTGAGGTAGCGTCCTGAGACCTGCCCCGAGAGGGTGTACGAGCCCCAGCGGTGTCCATACTGTACGGAGCCATTGATGTGGTGCGGTCTCGTGCTGCGGATATGGAAGGATTGCGTCTTGCCCTGCACTTTCATCTGCTCTAGGACGAAGGCATAGTTGACATTGATATCAAAGTTTGCGAAGGGTGTGACCCGTAGCATCGCTGTACCGCTCCATAGGTCTAGGGGCTTCTCCCCATTGCGATATTGGAGCACACGGCCCTCCTGCTCGGGGCGCGTATAGATACGGTTGTTGATACGATTGTAGGAGGCCGAGAGGGAGAGGTTCATAAAGGAGTTGTTGTACTCAGGTGCGATCATTACGAGGTGGCTGATCTCTGGCTTGAGGTCTTTGGCACCTTTGATGCGAAACATACCTCTGTGGTCCCAGTCCATAAAGAGCTCCTTGAGTGAAGGCGACCTAAAGCCCTCGGAATAGCTAACGCGTAGGGCGTAGTTGCGATTGCGCCACATGATCGACAGGCGAGGCGTCAGGTGCGTGCCATAGGTCGAGTGCATATCCTGACGGAGTCCCACGGTAGTGCTCCAGTTATTGTCCATACGCCAGAGCATCTGCCCGTAGAGCGTCTTGGTCGAGGCGCGGTGCACGTCATTCATATTGGTCACCTGTACGCTACGCAGGTTCTCGTGGAGGATCTCGACGCCTGCATTGAAGGTGGGCTTGTAGGGATCTTCTGAGGGGTCGTAGTTGTACTGCATGCGTGCCGTCTGCGTCAGGTAGTTAAACTGTGGCTCCCAGGGACCCTCCTCTTTCGTGGCGAGGAAGAAGTACTTGTCTCGCTTGTACCCCTCGATGTGGTAGCTGGTCTCTATAGAGTGTCCATCGGTGGGTTTGTAGAGTACTTGCAGATTGCCCGTGGGGCTTTGGTAGCGGTTCTTCTCCTTATCGTCAAAGTTCTGCATGCGTGAGTGAAAGCGTCCCGTAGCGGTGATCGAGAGACGCTTGTCTGGGGAGAGGTAGCGGAGCTTCTCTCCAATGTTAAAGGAGTAGAAGCCTGGCATCGTGCGTGGTCTGTCAGCACTGACTCCTGGCAGCTCGTAGTCATGCTGCTTGGCATAGCCGCCCGTCGTGGTGCTGGTCACATGCCCCAGTCTCATCACCAGACGGCCGTTGTAGCGCTGTATGCTTTCCGTGTCGTAGTGGCTAGAGATGTTGGCCCCGAGCTTCTTGTGGCTCCGCTTCGTGATGATGTTGATCACGCCGCCTATGGCATTGCTCCCATAGAGAGCCGAGCTAGAGCCTTGTAGCATCTCGATGCGCTCTATCGATGAGGGATCTATACGCTCCAGGTCTACGCTACTGGCCGAGCCCTCGTTGGTCATGCGCTCACCATCTACGAGGAAGAGGTAGTAGTCCGCCGAGAGACCCCGTATGCTCATCCTATTTTGCGTGCCGTGGGTGCTCGTCTGCACGCCAGGGAGTACCATCTGCAGTAGATCCTCTACGGATCGTGCCTGCACCGCTTCGATCTCTTTGGGTGAGACGACGCGGATCGGTATGGAGATGTTTTTCATGGGGCAGCGTGTGCGGGTACCGGTGACGACTACCTCGCTAAGGCACTTGACCCTCGTACTATCTACGAGTGTCGAGTCCTGAGGGAGCAGTGGGGTAGCGGAGAGAGTCCCTGCGAGGGTGAGTAGGGCGAGGAGGGTGTATAGAGACCTTTTCATATAGTAAAGCTTAGGGCGTAAAAGGAAATAGGCTCAGTGCGCTTAAGAGACGCTCAGAGCCAAGCAAGCTCGGAGCCACAGAGAGCGGACTCTCTCGTAGCTCCGAGCTGGTAAGAGGTGATTACTTCTTGTCTGCCTGAATGGTATACTCTAGGGTGATGTGTCCCGTCTTCTTCGTAGCATTCTGATAGTCTAGGACGCGGACGCGGACGATCTGCCCAGCAGCCGAGCGAACGAGAAAGATAGAGGGGTCTATCGTCACCGTGGGAGGCATACCGGACATGCTGATGATACCCTTGTTTAGGTAGCCTTGTCCCCCCTGGCCCTTAGGCTCTGAGGTGAGGAGGAAGTTGGCCGACTGCTTCTTGTACTCCATATCGTGCTTGCCATCCTTGTTGGCACCAAACTTCATCAGGAGCAGACCCTCACGGTCTAGCGTCCAGTCGCTATCCTTAGGAGTAGGTATGTTACCCATTAGATCCTTTTGGGTGGTGCGAAAGGCTGCGCCCTGGCCCTTGCCCGAGGTGCCACCGTTGGTCTTGAAGTCGTAGCGGTGCAGACCTAGATCCCACGACAGATCGGTCTCAGGAGTGGATACGTTGACCACTTCGCCCTTGTCAAAGTTGATGTAGACCCACTTCGTGTAGTCGGAAGCGTCTACGACGATTTTTTTGGTCGCAGGCTTCGGTTCGTCCTTATCGCTTTTGCACGAAGCACATAGTAGCAGCGTCATAAGCGCCGCTAGAGAGAGTAGGATTGTCTTCTTCATATACTTTGTTTGCTTAGAAAATTGGTTGTCTGATTGCTCTGCAAAGGTATGAAGGAGAGCCTACGCAAATCAATACCTAAACATCGGTAATTAAGCTTGTTCCGTCCCAATGTTTAGGTATAAGCGTCTCATAGCACAGAGCGGTCAGTAGTGCTATCGCTAGCTGCTTCGTGTGGGGAGACGGGTGCGTTTGTAAAAGTTCCATAATGGTTCCAGCCTTGGAACTTTTTAGTTCCAAGGGGGGAACTTTTCGGTTCCAAGGGAGGAACTTTTCGGTTCCAAGGGAGGAACTTTTCAGTTCCAAGGGAGGAACTTTTCAGTTCCAGCCGCAATTTCCAGTAGTAAGTGCAACACGAAGCGTACTAAAGCACCCACCCCTG
>CAMCJO010000076.1 GCA_945875135.1 uncultured Porphyromonas sp. | reverse complement strand
TTGTTATTGAGATAGAGCGCGCCTGTGCCGAGCCCTTGCGGGCGGGCGATCGGGTACTGGCTGACCCACTGAGCGATGGCGCTGAGCCCTACGTTCGACTCCAGTGCTGAGGTCGCCCACCAGCCGATGCCACGCTCCTCGGCCAGCTCGATCCACTCATTGACCCCGCTATGGAGTGACGGCTTGAGGATGATATAGTGCGGCTTGCCCTCATCTAGGAGCTGCGCCTTGCGCTCTCGGGTGTGGATCCCGATGAGCTCCTCGTCGAGCGCTATGGGGAGTGGCGACGCTGCCGTGAGCTTCGCTAGGTCGTCCCACTGATTGCTCGCAGGTATCGGTTGCTCGATCGAGTGTAGGTGAAAGTCGCTCAGCTGCTTTAGTCGCTCCAGAGCTACCTCCGGGGCAAAAGCGCCGTTGGCATCCACCCGCAGCTCCATCTCCTCGGGCGAGAAGTGCTGCCGTACGTAGCGGAGTAGCTCTAGTTCTTCGGAAAAGTCTATTCCGCCGATCTTAAGCTTCAAGCATCGAAACCCTTGCGCCAGCTTAGCCTGGATCTGCTCGTACATATAGGCTTTGTTGCCCATCCAGATCAACCCATTGATCGGGATGCCCATCTCACCACGCGTGAAAGGGGTGTCGCAAAAGGGGGTTGCCGTCTCCCCCTCGCTACTACGACAAGCAGCGAGGAAGCTATTGATCGCCGTGGCTAAGCCAAAAGCTATGGAAGGGTAGGGGCGTAGCGAGGTTACGTCAAACTGATCGGGAGCCTGCGCCAGCTGCCTCGCCAGCTGCTCCAGCACCGCTTGATAGTCGGGCAGATCATCGCAGCTGAGCTGAGGCATCGGGGCGCATTCGCCATAACCCACATGACTTGCCTGCTCGAGGCTCTGGAGACGTAGGTAGTAGACCCGCTTCGTCTCATACTCGCCACGGGAGGTCTTGGCGGGTCGACGGAAGCGCAGGGTGTATGGCTCCACGCTTATGGTCACCCGCTCAGCTATCTGTGGCAGTAGCGTGGGGAGGTGGAGGATGCTCTCGTGTGGTGACATCGACTATTAGGGGAACTTAGGGTACTGCTCGAAGTTGGGCTTGCGCTTCTCGAGGAAAGCGTTCTTGCCCTCCTGTGCTTCGTCCGTGAGGTAGTAGAGCAGCGTCGCATCGCCTGCCAGCTCTTGGATACCAGCCTGACCGTCTAGCTCAGCATTGAGTCCTGCCTTAATCATACGGAGTGCCAGCGGACTCAGTAGCATCATCTCCTCGGCCCACTGCACGTACTCATCTTCTAGTTGGTCTAGAGGCACCACTTTGTTGACCAGTCCCATGTCGAGAGCCTCCTGAGCAGAGTATTGGCGACAGAGGAACCATATCTCACGCGCCTTCTTTTGCCCCACGACACGAGCGAGGTAAGAGGAGCCAAAGCCAGCGTCGAAGCTGCCCACACGGGGACCCGTTTGCCCGAAGATAGCATTCTCCGAAGCGATCGAGAGGTCGCACACCACGTGGAGGACATGTCCGCCACCGATAGCGTAACCATTGACCGCTGCGATGACCGGCTTGGGGATGCTACGGATCTGCTTCTGCACATCGAGGACGCTCAGACGAGGTACGCCATCTTTGCCAATGTAGCCACCCCGCCCCTTGACGTTTTGATCCCCACCAGAGCAAAACGCCTTGTCGCCAGCACCCGTCAGGACCACCACATTGATGCTCTGATCCTCACGGCAGATGCGCAGAGCGTCGCTCATCTCGGCCGTTGTGGTCGGCGTAAAAGCGTTGCGGTAGCGCTCCCGATTGATTGTGATGCGCGCGATGCCGTTGTAGTAGTCGAAGAGGATGTCTTCGTACGCTTTGAGGGGCTTCCATACCCTTTGGTTCTTTTCACTCATAACTCTTCTCTTGGTTGTATTTGCTTGAAATAGGTCTGTAGTTCGGCGGCCTCATCCTCTGAGGAGACGAAAGCCTCGAGGAGACGTGGACGATCGGCAGGACCGACGAAGTAAGCCATCGTCTCTTCCAGTTCGCTTGCCTCGTGCACCGACAGGTACTCCCAGCCACAGCTCTCCGCCCAGCCCTGCGCTCGTAGCTGATGCTCGGCGGTGATGTACCGTTGCGAGAGACGGTCCATCTCCAGGGTCGGCAAGCTCTGGAAGATGCTCCCCCGCTGGTTGTTGAGCAGTAGCACCCGCACATTGCTCCCCACCTCGGGCAGCCCCAGTGCATTGAGATCGTAGAAGAAGCTCAGGTCGCCGATGACGATGAAGTGCCGCTCCTCGGCTCTCTGGCGGGCGAAGCCTAAGGCGGTCGAGAGCGAACCCTCTATGCCACTGGTGCCTCGGTTGCAAAGCGTGAGGAACCGACGAGGCTTGCGAAAAAGCTCCGCATAGCGCACCGACGAACTGTTAGCTAGGTGTAGCACGCAAGGCTCTTCGGGTAAATGACTTAGGAGGCTCCCCACCACTGCCAGAGAACTGTAGCGTGGTGTCGGCGAGGGAAGTCGGTCAATACGCTCCCGCCATTGACGTGCATAGGGCGAGCTAGCACAGCCCGCCAAGCTCTGTGCTAGCGTCTCAAGAAATGGTTCGACAGGTGCTATGATCTGCTCGGTAAGACTGCAGAAGAGGTCTACCACCGTGGAATCAGGCGACAGATGCCACGTCTCCCGTGGCGGGTAGCTGCGCAGGTACTGCTTCATCTTATTGGAGACAATATGTCCGCCGAGGGTGATCAGCAGGTCGGGCTGTAGGGCTCGTCGATCCGCCTCGCTGAGTGACGCTAGGAGCGCATCGAGCGAACAGATCGATACGGGGCTATTCGATAGCGACTCGCCGATACAGAAAAATTGCTCCCGCAAGCTTTGTGGAAAGTTATCCCCCGTACTCGTCGCAGCAGACCAACTTTCCTGTCCTACTAGTATCATCTTGCGCTCGAACGTGGCGAGCCGACGTAGCAAGGACTCTATCGCCTGCGCATCGATACGATATGGATAAAGTTGCTGGATCCGACGCCCAGGCTGCATCCCAATGGGTCGTCTATCGCTGGACTCAGGGGCGTGCTTTGCTGAAGTTGGCGGTAGCAAAGAGACGCCCGGGTCGCTGATCGGTACGTTGATCTGCACGGGACCAGGAAGCGGAGCCAGTGCTGCGAGGAGTGCTTCGTTGATCAGGCGATTGCAGTACCACCGCTCCTCCTCGGTGTGAGGCTCTGGCAGGTGCACCGCTTTGCGCACCAGTGAGCCGAAGAGTCCGGGCTGAGGTAGCGTTTGCCCAGCCCACTGTCCGATCCAACGCTCAGGTCTATCGGCCGATAGGACAATCAGTGGCACCCCTTGATAGTAAGCCTCTGCGACAGCTGGGTGCAGGTTTGCCACCGCCGTGCCAGAGGTGCAGCAGACCACGACCGCTCTATGCGTGGCGAGAGCCAAGCCAAGCGCGTAGAAGCCCGCGCTGCGCTCATCGATGATCGAGTGACAGGTCGCCCCCGCAAGATGATGGCTGAGCGCATGGACGAGCGGCGCATTGCGACTGCCCGGGCAGAGCACTACATCACGCACACCGTGTGCCTGAAGCAGAGCGACTAGTTCGCTGATCACAGGATCTTCCATCGGTATCATCACGCTCCTCCTCCTTTACCTTATAAGACTATGTATTGCCGAAAGCTTGTGTAGCACCTCCTGCCACTCGCTCTCTAGACTGGACCCACGCACGATGCCGCCCCCCGCATAGAGTCGCAGAGCCTTCTCGGGGAGCAACTGCAGACAGCGTATCTGGACAAAGAGATCGATGCACCGCTCAGGCTCATACCACCCTAGGAAACCTGAATAATAAGAACGCCCCGAGGACTCCTCCTCGAGGATCACACGCTGCGCCACCCGCTGGGGCGTGCCACAGATCGCTGGTGTAGGGTGAAGACGCTCCGCCAAGGTGATCGGCGCATAGCCGTCGGGAAGCTGCAAAGCAAAGCGCGCCTGCAGATGTTGTAATGCGCCTGTCGTTGTTGTCTCGACCGCAAGCGCACGGTAGGGGATCCCCTCCTGTTCCAGTAGCTCTCCGATGAAGCGCTGCACGTAGCGATGCTCCCGCCTATTCTTCTCGCTCCAGAGGGGTGGCTCGCCATCTCGTTGCCGAGGCATCGTCCCAGCCAGTGCCACTGTCTGCCAGTGCGTGCCATCACCTCTGAGGAGCATCTCTGGGGTAGCACAGAGCCACAGCCCCGTCTGAGGCGTGTAGCAGAGCGACACGAAGGCATGCGGATAGTGTGTCAAGGCTTTGTCAAAGGCTGCAACCACTTGTGCCGTGGCGATGCTGGGCAGTTCGACACGATGCGCCAAGACCAGCTTCTCCGCCGTCCCTTCCTCTAGATGCTCGATAAAGCGATCGAAGGTGGTGCGATAACTATCGGGCAATGCTTGCGGTATCGAAGCTACAGGCGGGCAACCTTCGAGTGCCTTTTCATCGCCCTCCGAGAGCTGCAACACCCTCGCCCCCTGCTCCTCTTCGATCCAGAGCATCGGTGTCTCAGCCGTCACGGCGAAGGGTGCTATCAAGAAACCAGCCAAATGTCCCCGACCCCTCAGCACTTCAGCAGTAGTCTCCACGGCTCGAGCTGGGTGATGAAGCCCGATCTCACGCACCATACGCCCCTCGCCAGGTAGGCGAAAGCAGGCAAAAGGGGAGCAGCGATTCATGCGCTCCTCCACCAGTGTGGTCAGTTCGTCGCCATTACAGCTACGACCTCTTTGCTCCTTATGAGATGCTATGCCATGCACTGCTCTATTTCTTCGGGGGCTAACTGTCTGTGATCGCTGGGCTGGCTACTGCTCGAGGCGCACTTGCTGCACCCCTTTGATACTTTGTAGTTGCGCTTGTAGGGCAAAGAGCGCTTGTCGCTCCCCCTCTCTAAAGGTAAAGGTACCGTGCCAGAGCCCCCCGTCGAGTTGCTGCTCCTCGTTGAGCAGCGTGCAGTCGTCCGCTTGATGCAGCGTAGAGATGACGCGTCCTATCGTGACAGCGTCATGGAGAGCCGTCACATAGAGCGTCGCCACCACCGTCGAGCTCTCCATACCGCGCCAGCGTGCTGGCAGGACTCGGTCTCCGTGACGCCCTAAGATGTCGATGGCGTTGGGGCAGTTGCGGGTGTGTATCTTCAGTCCCGACTTGGAGGGGTAGGCAAAGATCTCGTCACCCATCTTAGGGTTGCAGCAGCTAGCCAGTGTGTACTCTAGCCCCTTGAAGTCTGCCGTAGAGACCACAATCTCCCGTCCGTCGGGAGCCTCTGTCGGCTTGATCGCAGTCGGTGTCGGAGCCACCCGTCTGCTCTCGGCAGCACGTGCCTCCGCCTCGGCACAAAGCTCCGCATACTGATCGAGGAAGTTCGGCACATTGATCCGTTCCTCGGAGAGGTCTATGAAGAAATCCATATTCCCCTTGTACCCCATCTTGCGTAGGAGGGTGGTGAAAATAGACTCTTGGTAGACGAGATGTCTATTCTTAAAGCGTCTCTCGAGTAGTTCCTTGCCTGCCTGCAGTCCGCTCTCCTGCTGGTCACGTATCGCTTGGCGTATCTTGTTCTTAGCCTTGCGGGTTGTGACCGACTGGAGCCAGTCTACGGAGGGACGCTGGTTCTTTGCCGTGGTGATGCTGATGACATCGCCATTCTTCAGTTTGTCTCTCAGCTTAGCGCGCTTGCCATTGACCTGTGCGCTCTGCGCCATCAGCCCCACATTAGAGTGTATCGCAAAGGCAAAGTCTAGGACCGTAGCGCCCTTCGGCAGACGTATCATTTGCCCTGTGGGGGTAAAAACAAAGATATCTCTCGACTCGACTCGGAGGGAGAGCTGTGCATTGGCCTTCTCCTTATCCCCCGCCAAGTCTTCGATCACTTGTCGCATACTGGTGAGCTGCGAGTCGAGGCTAGCCTCTCCTGTGACGCCCTTGTAGCGCCAGTGCGCAGCCATACCGCTCTCAGCGACGCGATCCATGCGGGTGGTGCGGATCTGTATCTCTACGCTCTTGCCCTCAGGTCCCTGCACGGTGATCTGTAGCGACTCATAGCCGTTTGCCTTAGGCTGCGATATCCAGTCGCGGAGGCGCTTCGTATTGGGCGTGTATAGATCCGTCACGATCGAGTAAACGAGCCAGCACGCCTCGTACTCCTCCTCGGGCGGGGCATCGATGATGATGCGCATGGCTGAGAGGTCGTGGATCTCCTCAAAGGAGACCCCTTTGTTGCGCATCTTGTTCATAATCGAGGTAAAAGTCTTGCTCCTCGACTTGATTGTGTAGGGCCAGCGAAGGGGAAGTTCCTCAAGTTTGGCTCGAATGGGAGCTACAAACGCCTCCATATACTCTTGGCGCGCCACGATCGTCTGCCCCATCAGCCCCTTGATCTCGTAGTAATGCTCGGGGTCGGTGTACTTAAAGATCAAGTCCTCCATCTGGCTCTTGATCTTGTAAAGCCCTAGGCGGTGAGCTGTCGGCACGAAGAGCACCTGCGCCACCTGAGCAAGCATCACTCTACTGCTCTCGTCCATGCGCTCCTTGGCATAGATCAACTTATTGAGGCACTCCACAAGAAGTATCAAGACGACACGTATATCCTCGGCGATAGTCAGGAGAAACTCCTCTCCCTGATCGGCCTGACGTAGGTCGTAGCGATGGTACAACTCATGCGTCTGTGCCAGACGCTCTATGAGGGGGAGTGTGCCAGGCGGACAAAGCTCCTCGACTTCTTGCGCCGTGATGGTCCCTCGTATGTATGGAGGCTCTAGTAGGACTGCCGAGATCGAGACGACACCCAGCCCTATCTCGTCGCAGAGCAGCTGAGCCATCTCAGCTTGCTCCATAAAGGTCTCCCGATCGTCCTCTCCTGCACTAGCTCCATACTGCCCCTCACGGATGAGTCGCTCGAGTAGCTCCCGATAAGGTGCCACATAGCTCGCCACCCCCAGCTCTTCCGCAGTTTGGAGGAGGTAGCGCATGAGCTCGTGATCATCTCTGTGATGGGTAGGCATGGGGATTAGATATTAGAGGTTAGAAGTTAGAGGGGACTAGTGCTTTTAGTGAAACTAGTGGCACTAGTAGCACTAGAGGCACTAGTTCTTATTAGTTAGTAGTGCCTTGTTACCAAAGGCTACAACTCATCTAGCTCTTCTAGTCCTGCGACGACATAGGGGCGGACCATATCCTGCGGCTTGTAGACCTCATCATTCCACTCGATGATGTCTAGATCCATCGGTATGATACCCTCCTCATCGTCATCGTGGTCTCGTCCGAGCTTAGTCTCTAGCTTCTTGAGCTTAGCCTCTAGCGTCTCTCTATCTAGTTCGGTCTCAAAGAGCGCGATCAGATTGAGAAAAGCCTTAGCATCCTCGGGCATATCCATAGGCTCCGTGAGCTGAGGCGTCGAAAAGCGTATCGTGGGGAAGTGCTTCGTGAGTACCTCCATAACCGCCTTGACGTTGGCCGTGCGATGCTCATTACTGCCTATGCTGATGATCGCTTTGTTTTTCATTGCTTATTATTGGTAGTCTAGCGTCTAAAAGTTATTGTCATCTTCATGATCCACTGCTTCTTGTCCTCGTAGGGAGTAGTCGTGGATTAGGTTGTATAGCTGCGCCGCCCAGTGCGGATCTAGTCCATACTGAGTCGCTAGCTCTATATAGTGAGTCTCTACAGTTGCTCGTTGCTCAGCTTGATAGAGGCCTAGATGGTTGGCCGTCTTATAGCGTCCTATGGTTTGCGTGAGCTTGCAGCGCTCCGCTAGTAGCTCTACGAGTGCGGCGTCTAGATCTCGCAGTTGATAGCGCATCGGGCGGAGCATCGCCTCGTGGTCGTCGCTGGGGTGCTGTAGCGACTTGAGTAGCTGACGTAGCTGCTCGGGCGTGATCTGCTGACGCGCATCTGTCCAAGCGTGCTCAGGGTCGCAGTGACACTCGATCATAAAGCCATCGATAGGGTAGAGTAGCCCTGTGCGGCAGACCGCCTCTAGGAGGTCAGCTCGTCCTGCTATGTGACTCGGATCAAGTAAGATGGGTAGGTGTTCCCCCGCGCCATAACGCTTCTGATAGAGCGCGCGTAGCTGAGCGATCATCTCCCAATGCGGACTATTGCGTAGTTGCTTGGTGTAGACAGGCGTACAGCCCCGCAGAATCGCCATCACCTGGGCGACTCCTCGGCTCTTGATACGCTCTAGGGCACCCATCCATAGGGGTGCGTCGGGACTGATCGGATTCTTGACCAGGACGGTCTGCGTTGCTCCCTCTAGTTGCTCGGCGATTGCCTCTACCATAAAGGGATTGCTCACCGTGCGAGCACCGATCCATACGAAGTCAACGCCCGCAGCGCGCACCGCCTCGACCTGCTCAGGCAGGCATACCTCGGTACCCACCTTGAGACCCGTAGAGGCCTGCACCTCTTGGAGCCACGCAAGCCCCTCCACTCCGACACCCTCGAAGGATCCCGGACGGGTACGAGGCTTCCACAAGGCAGCCCGAAAATGTGTGACACCTTGCGCCTTAAGTCCTTGAGCGACCTCAAGCAGTTGCTCGCGACTCTCTGCACTGCAGGGACCCGCTACCAGCATCTGACTCGCTGGAGGCTCCTCAAGGGTACTATGGGCGGACGAATCATCCATGTCTAAGGTCGTATACTCGTTTA
>CAMCJO010000075.1 GCA_945875135.1 uncultured Porphyromonas sp. | reverse complement strand
ACATCAATGGATTGATTCGACAATATATCCCAAAAGGAAAATCCTTTGACGAAATCTCTGACGATGAAATCAGACAAATTCAAAATCAACTAAACAACAGACCTGGCAAAAAACTAGGCTATAAAACTCCCTATGAAGTTTTTTTCCTACATTTGTAACCGTGTTGCACTTGACACTGGAATGTGCGTCTCTTGTCCCTACGTAGGCGTTTTTCATCTCTTACGTAGAGATTTGCAAATCCCTACGTGCGAATCACCTTCCCCCCCCCTAATCAAGGGGAGACTCAAGACGAGACTACTGTACAGGAGACTATTGCAAAAGGCAACAGTCTCCTATAGAGTATATCGGGAAATAAGTCTATTTACTTACACACTAACTGTCTGAGTCATACGAGCGTGTATATCCTCAACTTCACGACCTGAGTCATTAGTGTGGGTCTTATAGAATAGACGTACCATATAGGGGAGTGTGGGGTGGACATCCTCAAAGTAGTGATTGCCATCTTGATCCACCTGCAGTTCGGGAGGTGTATTGAGATCTATGTCAAAGCCTAAGTCTGACAGAAGTGAGACCCAGAGTATCTCAAACATCCCTTTAAATTGATTCATGTACAGTCCCTCTAGATAAGGCATTTCACCGCCTTCGGGCTTGAGAACGTAAGCAATGTGCGTATAGCCTCTCGTGATGTGACCCGCCCTAGCATTCTTGTCAATAAACCAGATTGCTTTGTGTTCCTCATCAAGGTGGTCAAACAGGTAGTTCGTGTTTGTCTCCATAAGCTCCTTGAGAGCCTCCCGATGATCCCAGACCTTGTTGAGATTGTCTGGGACAAAGATTGTCTTCTTGCCAGAGTTTTTGAGGAATATGCCTGTCAGATCAGGGCTCTCTACAGTAAGTTCGAAAGTCGCTTTAGCCCCTCCAGCCCATACTTCTAGCATATAGGTCCCAGCAACGAGTCCAGTCACTTTGTGCCCATCGACCATAACTTTGTCTGGCTCCGAGGTGGAGATTGTAAAGTCTGCTACAGGCTCTGTCGTGACGACGACATCGACATCAGGTGCTTGCTGCGTCCCGAAGACGATCGTACGAGCTGCTGGAATGTTGATCCATGTAGGGGAGAGCGTTATCTTTTGATCCTTTTTAGGAGCTTGCACTTCAACGGTCAGAGTCGCATGCTGAGTACCAGCTGTGACGGTGACGGAGGCTTTGCCTGGGGCAATACCCTTGATCGTTTTCCCTTTTACCTGAGCGATCTGCTCTTTGTCTACTGATAGTGAGAAGTCTTCTCCAGCTGGCAGTGTGACCTCTACAGCACCATCCTCACCAATATGTGTCAGCGTGATTTCCTCACCGACGGTAATAGAGACGGTCGTCTTAGATAGGGTCAAACCCTCTGGTTGAGGCTTCGGATCTTGACACCCCACTAGAAGGGTGAGTGCTATGAGCAGTAGCTCAAGGCTCCATCTGCAATTCTTTTTCATATCTAAATAACCCATTGTGTGATTATAAAAGCGTGAGCCTGTCGCCATACGACAAGCTCACGAGTTAACATTAGCGAAGTGTACCCTTGTAGGCAGCCCCCTCTACATATACGATGACACTGCCCGTGTAGTCTATGCGGAGGTTGTCTCCAGCACGATAGCTACCCGCTAGGAGTAGGCGACCATCAGCACTGTATAGAGCTACGGAGGCATCGTGCTCAATGGTAAGTCCTTCTGAGGTAAAGTGTACAGGAGTTGCATCAGCTAGGACCTCTTGAGTACTCGTAACGATCTTACCAACGAGAGGTATCTCCTTGGTGGCATGCATATTGTCACCCTCACCCTTGGCTGTTAGGACAAGCGTTGCCTCAAGGGCGGTCTCCTTAGTCCCATTGAGGGTGATCTGGATTGTACCTCCCATAGCGGGTAGACCGAGTTTGTCTAGCTCGAAGAAGTCCTTGTCACGTCCTACTACCTCAGCCGTAATACGTGAGGTGATATGCTCGCCTGTGACAACAATGGCCTTGACGAACTTGGAGCCCTTATCGATAGATCCAAAGTCTATCTGCTCTAGGTCTGTGGTGATCACAGGCTCTAGGATCTCCTCAGAAGAAAGCTTGACATTGTCTAGTAGGATAGTCAGCGTCTTGCGCTCAGCTTCATTCTCGGGGGAGTCATCGCCGATGTACTCAAAAACGAAGTAGCTATCCTTGCCGTCAGACTTGATGGGGATAGAAAGCGGTGTAGACTTGTATGCAATACCTTCGGTAGGCTCTGTGGGTATTATCGACTTTAGAAGTGATATGAGATTGCCCTGCTTGTCAAAGCGCTTGATAAGGAGCTCGCCCCCCTTGGCACTACCTACTCGATAGTCAGCCGTTAGGACGGTCTTGTAGTTGCGTTCTGGTGCCTTAACTAGAGGGGTGATGAGTGCTGAGCGTGCTTTCAGACCAGTGCCAGCAGCCTCAATAGACATAACAGGCTCACCATCGTAAGGCATAGCATGCATCCAGTGTACCTCACCCTCGAAGGCGATCTCACGCCAGCCAGCGAGTAGTGGGTCATTTGTAAAGGGCTCATTGAGGGTCTCGATAGGTGTAGCGTTGGGATCTAAGCCGTAGGGATTTTGGGGATCTACACCTACACCCGTCAGAGGTATGTCGAGAGCTAGATCACCAGATGAAATGTGTAGCGTAGCATCGTACGTCTTCCCAGCAGTAGGGGTAAATTGTAATGAGAGTGTGTGCTGATCTCCAACGTTGGTCTTCTCTGCAACTTTAAAGGCCTCCTTGCCAGTGCCTTGTATATCAGTGTCAATGGGAGCTGTAAGATTGGTCCCCGTGAGCTCTACTTGGCGTACGGAGGTGGAGTTAATGTTTATGCGGCGGAAGTCTACCGCCTTGATATCGGCTACGAGGGTAGGTTCACCCTGCTTTTGAGAGACTACGAGGTTGTTGATGAAGACTCCCTTGTAGTTGCCGTCGGTGTTGTTGAGTGTCTCAACCCGAATGGTCGTAGTACGCTGTCCTCCTGCGAAGGAGAAGGTGTGCGTCTCCCATTCATCTCCACGATACTTGACAGGTAGGTACTCTTGAGCGGATTCGTCGTTGCCTACGATAGATACTTTGAGAATGCCTGACTTGTTCGTGTGACAGCCTTTGATCTCTAGTGTCACATCAAAGGCTCCAGCATTGCCCGATAGATCTAGCTCCTTGAGTTCGAAAGAGCCAACCCTTGAGTTCGAAGGGCTTCCAACCAAGATCGCCTTGTCAGCTTGATAGACTTCTTTGGGCGAAAGGATGTTTTCATTGCCCTGCCAGCGAGCGAGAGATGCGAAGCGAGGATTGCTCGTGTTGCTACCAGATGTGATCTCATCGAAGGACTCCTCTAGGATGACCGTCTGCGCTGTCACCCCTAGAGGAAGGAGCAAAAGGGCTATTAGGGATAGCCAGTAGGTTGTAATTCTTTGCATAGTAAAATGTACTGTTATAATGTGGAATCTAGTGTGCGTATATACTGGTCTAAAAGGACGTGTAAAGAGTCCGCTAGGAGCCTTCTTTTAGCTGACGTCTTGCTGATTATCTAGATCTTAGCGGATGATGACGGGACGTAGTATAGTTTCGCCATTGGGTGCTGTAATGCGGGTTAGGTAGCGCCCAGCGGGTAGCTGTGCTACGGACATCGTTGTCTCAACACTGGTCGCTTGAGATGTTGCTACGATCGTGCCGTCACTAGCGAAGAACTCAATGGTGCTACCCGCTACCGTGCGGACGGTGATGTAGTCAGTCGCAGGGTTGGGATAGAGCGATGTCTGGAGGGCGAGTGTAGGTGTCTCAACACCGGTCGATCCGTCCATCGTTATGCGGAGCTGATCTACTGCAATGCCACTATTCCCATTGACGACGGGGATCAGTGATAGGAGGATTGTCTTGCCCTTGTAGGCAGAAAGATCTGCTTGGATTAGCTCCCAATCCTCAGTGGTGGTCTGTGGAGCTAGCAACTCTACGGATGTACCGCCTAGCTCAGCGACCATTACCTTCAGCTGATCTGGCTTGTCGTCACCTAGGAAGTGACTGATATAGCAGGAGAAAGTAGGCTTCGATGCATTAGTCTCAATCTTTATAGGGGCTGAGCGTAGCTCATTCTGAGGAGAGATCCTATAGCCCTTTACATAGCCCTCATTGTCCATAGACACAGGGAAGAGTGTACCCCAGGAGATGAGACAATCGTTACTATTCTCAGCGCCTGCATTGTAGGTATCCACTGGGGAAAATCCGATGCGCTCGTAAAATCCACGTCCTAGAGCAGAGTCAAAGGCGTATCCATCTCCATCATGGTCGACAGAGCGCCACCCTTTGTCAAGTTTGTCTTTATTGTCCATCGGGCTGAAGAAGGGAAAGCTGGATATAGGCTCCGAGACGGTTACTGTGACACGACCCTTGGCCGATCCGTTTTTGTTGGTCACCGTGGTAGTAATCTCGTAAGTGCCGACCTGCTGAGCAGAGACTTTGTACTGTGTGTCACTGACCTTGGTGATGCTGATCCCTTCAGGAGCATCGTACTCAATAGAGGTGATTGGGGCGACAGTCGTGTAGTGAAGGTCTAGTGTTGTGATCTCGCCTATATAGATCTCAGTCATACCAGAGAGCTCAACCTCCTCAGGCTTGTCATCCTCTGTGAGAAAGAGTGTGAGCATCTGTTTGAGCATTTTGAAGTTATAGTCGAAGGTCATACGAGCCTGATCATCATAGCCATATATAGCATCATCGCACTTAATCCATTTCTTGTCTGGACCTACGAGTACGAAGGTAGGAAAGGAGAAGACACCGACCCCAAGAGTCTTGAGGGCTAGCTGGCTATCTGATATGATAGGATAGGGTACAGGATTGCCGTTGGCATCCTTCGTCCAGTCACCCTTCGTAACACCTCCTCTAGACTTACTAGTATCACCATAGATAGCCTCAATGGGCGCATTAGATGCTTCTACCCAAAAGATCTCAATCTGATTGGTCCCATTGGGTCCAAACATCTCATAGATCTTATCCAAAATACCTAACTTGTGTACAGTCCAGCAGGGATTACACCAAGTGGCTGAGAAGTCTATTAAGATAGCTTTGCCAGACTTGAGGATAGCATTGATGTCGTGCTCCTTGCCATTGATGTCCTTAGCGACATAGTCAGACGAACGGAGACGAGTTGTCTCTTCCTGTGCTCGTACACTCGGAGTGGTTAGTAGCATTGTAGTTACTAAGGAGCAGAGGAGGAGCAGTCGCTTGCTTATAATCTTATTCATAAGTGAATGTCAGGTTGATTCTTTGTAAATGTCTTTGTAAACGTCTTGTGCTTATTAGTAGATGATGACTTTGCGCATATAAGAGCCGAAGGAGGTCTCGACCATTGCAACGTAGATGCCAGGAAGGAGACCCTCATTGGTCAGTAGCTCTCCAGACATATTGTATACAGCTGCCACTGTAGCTCCCTCACCAGATGCGTAGATGCGCCCATCCTGTGCATAGAGCTGTACTAGCGTCTCTTGGTCAGGTGTAGGAGCTATGCTACGATAGGCAGCTATCTTGGACTCGTTGCTGTTGAGTACCTCAGCACTTCTAGCTCCACCTGTGAGACTCTTGGAGACAAAAGCAACAATACGCATATTGGCAGCACTCCACTCGTTAGGAATCTGTAGAGATGTACTGTAGGTATACTCGTCCTTGTCATCGAGGGTGAGCTTCTTGCCATTGTCTCCGAGAGATATCTGACGTATTATGCCGTGGTGGTAGAATGGATTGCGTTCCCCATCGTCAGCTATGCCAGTACCAGCCTGTCTGCGAGAGTAGATGTCATCCTCGACAAGGTAGAGGTTGAGGTAGAGGTTGTTAGCATTTAGATACTCACGATAAGCCTGCCCCGAGATGGTCAGATCGAGCTGGCGTGTGTCAGGCTTACACTCTTCCTTGATATTTACGGTGACGAAGGCTGGTCGTGCGATGGCCTCATCGAGAAGCTGATGATTGAATTCGTCTACTTTCGGGATTATTGGGAGCATTGTGTATCCATACTTCTCATAGAAGTGCTTTAGCTTCGTGTGTGTACGATCTAGGAGCATCGAGGGGGCGTACTCTCTGTACTTGCCATTATCATTTGCGTCCTCATAGAAAAAGAGAAGAGCCTCGCTCTCTGGCAGGGAGAAGGTATCTCGCCCGAAGCCGACGTGATGCGTAACCCAGACGAAGTGGTCTGCATAAGCCTCCTCTGCGAGTACCTTATCGAGGTACTTGTGTGCTGCGGGGCAGTTGGCACAATTTTCCGTAGAGAATTGCTCTAGGAGTACCTTACGGGCGAAGGCCTTCTTTGCGACACCCTCTATCTTAATCTGAAAGCCAGGTAGATTGGTGACACGTTCGTTGACCTTGGTGATACGAGCTGTGAGGGTCTGTCCGTTAGTCACGGGGATGCCTTTTGTCTTGATCCGTAGCTCCTTGATATGTTTGATTGACTCGGTCTGGAGGTCTGTGTGTACGACTTTTCCCCCAATAGAGTAGGTGATCTCTAGCTGGTTGATGTCGTTAGCACCTTCGTTGCGTACGATATAAGATACCCCGAGCTTACCAGAGTCATCTAATGCCTTGTCGGGGCGAGGGGCAAAAAGGCTGGCTCTGTCATTGACCTTGTCCGCAGGCCCAGCGATCATCAGCTGAAATAGCAAGGCCCCATTATCTCTAGCTCTCGACTCAAATGATCCATCCGATACATTGAGGTAGTAAGCATCTTCAGGAGCATTAGAGTTATAGTCACAAGAGAAGAAGAACGGCATATCTTGATTGGAGATGTTTTTTTCTAGGAATTGAAACCCATAGACGAGTTCATTGAGATCGCTGGTGATCTCTACAGGCTTGTCAAAGCGTACCTCATTCCACCCAAACTCAACATCAGCTTTTTTAGTTACAATCTTCTTACGCTGTATGATATTGTTGAGGAGCGATACGTCAATAGCCTTAACACCTTTAGCTACGCCGATGCGCACACCGACTACTTGGCATCCTTCATAGGGAGCCAGCATAGAGCGACTAGCACGTGCCCATAGACCGACAGGCTTATCTCCAAATGTTCCGATGAACCAACCAATCCCCTCAGGAGTAGGATCTGTGAACCGACAGTGCCCTAAGGGAAGATAGGAGTCTTCTGCACGGAGTGTCTGCTGTGCAGTCAGGGTACTCGTGAGCCCTAGTAGGCTCACGAGTAGAGCTGACGTAAGTAGTAGTATTCGTTTCATTTATTTGATAGTAGAGTGGATTGATAACCTATTTGATTAGAGTGCCTGTAGGGTGCCATAGGGTGTCTGCACGATGTAGAGACCTTGTGGTAGTGGATAGGATACGGTTTCCCCTGCTGGGGTATCCTGTAGTAATAGCTGCCCTGCCATATCGTAGACAGCAATAGTGAGTCCAGATGCATGAGCTATGTGTAGGCATCCAGCCTGCCACAATGCAACGGGAGTGGTCACTCCGTGTGGCATCACAATTGATAGAGGCGTACCATTTAAGTCACAAGTGCGCTTGAAGAGGCTCCAGACGGGTGAGTCTAGATAGCTTAGGAGTGCCTCAGCAGGAATGCGCAACTCTATATCGTCAAACTGCTCTGGGTAGAAGCTTTTTGTCGAAGCCTCGGGAGCTGTCGTGGCGAGAGAGGTTATGACCTTCATAGCTGGGCAGTCTCTTAGGATCTGTATGCCTACCTGCTGACAAGTGGCGGGGATGGTCAGCTCGGTAAGTAGTACACACCCCTTGAAGCTTTGCGCCTCGATGGTCTCTATAGTACTGGGGAGCTGGATCTTGGAGAGACTCTTGCATCCGTTGAACATATCGCCTCCGATCTTCGTCATACCCTCGCCTAGAGAGATCTCCTCAAGTGCGACGCATCCGAGGAATACGTAGCTTTCGACTCTCTTGACAGTCCCAGGGACTGTAGCTCTCTTGAGTCCTTTGCAAAAAGCAAAAGCGTATCCCCCTAGAGACGTAACTCCCTCAGGAATCTCAATCTCGGTGAGTGCTATATCATTGTAAAAGGCCTTCACACCAATTGCCTTGAGACTTGTAGGAAGCTTGACACTCTGCAACTTGCGCATCTCCTCTAGAGCATAGTCAAAGAGAGTGTCCGCAGGATAAAATGTATCAGAGCCCGTGGCTCGCTCTGCTCGTAGTATCCTAGTCTCAGCAAAGTCGAAGCTCTGTAGCTCCGTTAGGTTTTTCCGTACGAAGGTGATGTCGTGTTGGTTGATGTCTCCCTTTAGCGTGAGTTGCTGTAGGGTAGCATATTCACCCTCTGGTATTTGCTGTGATAGTGTACCAGCCTCTGTTAGAGTTACTTCGCGCTTAGTGCCATCACTCTGAGCAACTACAGAAGTCGCACATAAGAGTGACAAGAGAAAGAGAAATAGGTAGTTTTGCTTCATAGTAGGTATATCTTTTAGTACAACAACGCCCCTAAGGTAGTGAAAAATATTTATTTGGACAATGCTTTGTCCTCTTCCTGAAAAAAAGCGCACATTCCAGTGTCAAGTGCAACACGGTTACAAATGTAGGAAAAAAACTTCATAGGGAGTTTTATAGCCTAGTTTTTTGCCAGGTCTGTTGTTTAGTTGATTTTGAATTTGTCTGATTTCATCGTCAGAGATTTTGTCAAAGG
>CAMCJO010000074.1 GCA_945875135.1 uncultured Porphyromonas sp. | reverse complement strand
GACACGATGATCTCCTCCATCATATCTGGCGCATGGAGCATCAGTAGGGGGTAGTTGGTCTCGTAGGTGTATCTTAGGTCATCTTGGCTGTACTGCGTGATCCCCTCATCGCTATGCACCGAGTCATCGATAGGCGAGTAGTACTGCCCATCTTCGGAGATGCTTACGGGCCATAGGTGCGAGCGGTATAGGGCGGTGTAAAACTTACGCATGTTTACCTCTGTACCGCCAGAGACCTCCACTCGGCGCAGCGTCTTCTGCCACTCGTTGCGTGCCGCCTTGACCAGTGGCGAGTATTCGAAGCTCTGGATCTGTGTGGTTAAGTTTCGCTTAGCTTGCTCGCAACTGATGAGCGATATGGCATACTTGGCGACGATTCGCTTGTTTGGCTTCTGTAGCTGTAAGGTGAGGCACTCATAGGTAGTGTCGCTGGGGGATATGCTACTCGTCATCTGCTCTATATTCGCATTGAGCTGCAGGTAGAGGTAGATGCGTGTCGGAGAGGTGCCGCCGTAAGCGACCTCAGCGGCGATGGCGTCATCGGCCACTTGCTCCCACGTAGTCGAGTCACGGCGGTCTATATATAAGGAGAGCTGATGCGTGTCACTGCCGTTGTAATCACGTGAGGAGAGATCGTAGAGACCACTCATAGAGGTGAGTGAAAAGTCCACATTGACCTGTAGCTCATCTAGGTATAGGTGGTAGCTGTAAGGGGTGATCTCCTGAAAGTCAAAGCTCAGTCTCCCCGATGGGTCTTGATTCGTATGGGCACTCTCGGGGATTAGGTAGAAGAGCGGGCGGCCATCGATGTCTGGCGTGTAGAGTGGTAGCCCCTTGATACGAGCCGACCGCAAGCTCTCCTTGAATGGAATGATGCGCAGTAGGCTATGCGGGAGCTGTACGATGGGAAATATCTCCTCGCTGTGCTCGGCATCCCATGTGCCTTGATGCACATCGACGTAGTCTACGAGGAGGGGGGCAGGGCTGAAGACGCTCTCTCGGACTCTGCTACAACCTGTACTGAGGAGTAGCGGAAGCACCAATAATGTGGTCAGGAGCGACTGTCGGGTCGTGTGAAAGGAGTAAGCGAGTCTCTGCTTCATCGGATTGTGATTTCGTCTATAAGGTCGTACTGTAGGTGCTCATTGATCTGCTCTAAGAGCTGCTGCTGCGTGAGCCGTATCTCTTGTCGCAGGCTCGCCGAGGTGATGCGCATCTGCAGTGTATGGTCTGCGATCGATAGCTCACGTATCTGTCGTCTGAGCGGGTAGAAGCGTGTGCGCAGGTATTGGAGTGCTTTGAGCTCGAGGAGACCTTGGTCTACCTCTGGGCTTTCGGAGAGCCAGTCGGATATGATTTCCCCTAGAGGCTTAGGATCTTTGCGCTGCATGTGAGTGGTCTATCATTTGCTAAGTGCAAATATAAGAAGAAACTAGAGATTAGACTTTAGAGATTAGAAATTAGAGAGCGAAGGCTAAGTGGTTGAGATGACCGCTTAGCCTTCGCTCTCGTTTGTGTGCCCAGAGCCGGGATCGAACCGGCACAGGTTTAACCCCATCGGTGTTTGAGACCGACGCGTCTACCAATTCCGCCATCTGGGCGATGTCTCTCGCTAGACGATTGCAAAGGTACGAAAAAAGAATTTAGAACCGCCAGTAGCATACGAAGGCGTATGGCTTCCTTAGCTGGCGGTACTCAGGGTCGTCCTGATGGGCGTAAGCCTCCTGTTCGAATGAGATAGAGCGGTAGGCACGCTCGGCATCGCGACAGATAGCGAGACGTACCAACCACTCTATGATATATAGGAGGTAAAACGGGATCACCAGCAGCTCCACCATCTGACGGGTGTGGATACGCTCGTGACGTACGATGGTCTCCAGCCAGAGCGGGTCTGACTGATACCTATCGGGTAGATCCTTGCGAACGAAGATAACTCCGAAGAGGTTGATCGCTGAGAAGCCCCTAAAGGGGATCCATCTACTATGCACGATCTTCATACCGCTCCTCTGCTTGTGTCGTTTCTTACCTCAGCGAGACGATGCGCTAGAGCCGGTGTGGCTGCTGTGCGACTACTTGATTACTCTTCGGCACGAAACATAGGACTCCACGGGGGGAGTAGCTTCGGCGTCTTGCCCTGAAGCTCCTTAGCACGTGGCGTGAGGTACTTCTTATTGACTACTAGGCGGAAGGTGTATGCGTCAAACCACGCGTCCGTCATGATCAGATACCCCTGATGTCCTGCGGTCGCTCCCCAGCTATTCTCGACCATCCACTTGGTAGGCTTGCCTGACTTGTCTAGATCTACCGCGACGAGGGTCATAGCGTGTGTGGAGCCACTGTCAAAGGATGCGATGCGCTCGCCCTTTGTCATAGTCATCGGGACGCCCGTGATCGCCTCGTAGTCGTCGTAGCCGAGGGTGAGTAGGCCAGACTCTTTATTGAGCTCCTTGCCTACGTCACAAGAGTAGTACATCATGTTGCCATCTTTGAGGGAGGCGATAGCCATCTTCTTGATCTCCTCCATCGGGAGGTTGATGTAGGTCCAGTTCTTGCCGTCCCAAGCGTGACGGTCATACTCGATAGCGTAGGTCTCGTAGTAGGGCTGCGAGGGGTCGTTCATGATCATCACGTAGTCGTCCTTGAGGTTGACACCGATCATCTCTTGGTAAAAGCTCAGCGGGGTGTACTCCTTGGTCGAGAGCACCTTGCCGTCGGCATCTCTGAGGGTATACTCAAAGGTGGTGGGCGGTGTGCCGAGGTTGAGGCATAGGAGACGATAAATGGTTTGTAGGGTAGTCTCCTTATCCTTGCGAAGCTCTGCTAGTGTGGCACCTTGCTGGGCTTTGCTACGTAGCTCCATGCCGCCCTGACGGAGGAGCTTGGCTATGAGTGAGGAGAGGCGCGCGGTGTTGTTGCTACTGTAAGTCTCGGGCATCACGTCGCTGGGCACGACACCATACTTGAGGAGGTTGTCTGAGATCCCGGTGAACTGCCCGCCGTCATTGATCGGGTGCTGGAATAGCCACTCCACCTTGCGGTCGGTGATGGGGAGTGTGCGGGTCTCGAGGATGCCCTCGAGGAAGAGGTTGGCCTTCTCTAGCTGATCCCAAAAGAAGGAGTAGCAATGGGAGAAGTAAAACTCTCCGAGGTTGTTGTCCTTGATAAACTGAGCCCGTAGCACGTTGAAGCCGGTGAAGAGCCAGCAGCGTCCAGATCTCTGCTGATCGGTAATACCCTTCGTAGGTACTCGGTAGGTGAAGTGGTCGTCGGGCGGTGTCGCGAGCTCGGCATTAGCGAGTACCATGCCGTTCTGTACGATGCTGTTGTGCAGGGCTCGCTCAGCAGGAGCCTTTGGCGTAGCTTGCTGGAGCTTCTGCAGGAGCTCTGGTGTGATGGCTCCGTCCGTGCGGTTGGAGCTTTCACTCTGTGCTAGTAGCATGATGCTGGATAGTAATAGGAGTAAGGGTAAGAGAAGTTTCTTCATAAAAGCGTATGTATAGATTATATGACGGCAAAGGGGATGGAGTAGCTGTGCTTGCCCTCGCTGTCTGATAGTAATGCGTGGTAAATGCCTGAGGGGTAGCGCTCACCGCTCGGCAGGCGAGTCGTGATGGTGAGCTCGCCGGTCTGCGCGACCTCCTGATAGATCAGATTGCCCGCACTGTCGAGGATGCGTACCGTAGTACCTGCGGGGAGCTTGGAGAGCGTGACTTGGTCGGGATCTTCGGGGCGTAGCGGGTTGGGATAGATGTAGACCTCTTTGCTCTGCGCAGACCAGTCGCTCGTCTGACCTATATATAAGGAGACAAGCCCCGCCGAGGTAGCTATGTAGAGCTCTCCTCGCTCCTTGTCGATGGCGAGAGAGAGGACGTCGTTGGTGAGCAGAGGACTATTGTCCTTGGTGTAGTGAGCTAGCAGTTGCGTGCCGTCTGAGGAGAGGAGGTAGAGACCGTCAGACCCCGTGCCGCACCACTTATTGCCGAGCGCATCGATGGCGATGGCGGTGATGGGCATATTGTCGAGGACATAGTAAAGGTTGGGTTCCTGTCCCCCTACGGGTCTAGAGGCTAGCGGGGTGCTTTGTGAGATGAATGTGCTAGGACTGGCAATGCTGATGGGTCCTTTGTCTGTAGCTATCCAGAGGCTGCCAGAGGGATCTAGAGCTAGGTCGTAGTAGTACTTGGCAGCGATCTCCTTGCCTGTGCGATCGACAAACTTAGTGACGAGGCGGTACTCATCGTCTGACTGATCCAGTGGCGTACCCTTGTCGTCAAAGATGAAGACACCGTTGTTGCCATCCGCACCTCGGTGGAATATGAGTAACCACTTGACACCATTGGGCAGAGCCAGCATAGGTCCGAAAGCATTGACCAGCTCTATGTCTGGGTACGAGAGAGCTTTCATCGTGCCATCAGGAGTGCGCACCACGAGGGGGTTAGCGACGATCCCTTGACCTTGAGCCATCCATAGGTTGCCTCTGTGGTCGTAGCATAACGAGCCGACACGGACGTTGTGTGCTGTGGGTGAGTCATCGTCCCAAGCTCTGACTAAGGGGCTGTTCTCTGGTGTATAGCGATTGACGACCTGGCGACCTTGTATCTCATAGAGTCCCTCTCCCCACGAGCCAACGAAGTAGTGGTCGGCATCATGCGGGTCGACAGCTATGGAGACGAGGTCGTAGACGGGGACGTAGTTGGTCTGCTCGACGATCTGCCAGTAGGTCCAGTTGTCCCATCGCGGTGGAGCGTAGATCTGTATGTGACCAGGCTGCCAGTAAGCGTTGGTGCGACGCCCACCACTGACGGAGTAGAGCCTGCCATGCTGGTGTGTGAGGTAGAAGTGCTTGTTGACCTTCGGTGCATTGGCTTCGAGGACTAGCTTTTCGAGAGATACTTTGCCCTCGGAGGCGGAGGCGAGGTTAGCTTTGTAGAGAGATCCTCCCGCTGTGAACCAAACCTTGTCCAGTGAGCTGTCGCCTGAGAGGCTCTGCAGGCGGGCGGGAAGGTCGATGCGTATGCGCTCACCACTAGCTCTCCATACGATGAGCGAGTCGGCTCCTGCGACCGCCACACCATCGGCTATCGGGAAGAGTCGCTCAGCCCAGCCGCTCTGCGCCATCGTCTGAGGGGTGGCACTGACCTGGGGTAGCGTAGAGCGATAGAGGGTGTGCAGACTGTCTATGTACCAGAGCGAGCCGTCGGGTAGGGCGGCGGCACTGATCATCTCCTTCTGTGGCAAGCCCTCGACGAGACTCCACGAGCCGGGGTCTTGGAGGTTTTGCGAGAGGGTACTCGAGCGCAGCCCTTCGCTGGTCAGTGCATAGAGCTTTTCGCCTAGAGCGAAAGCGTCTAGCACCTTTTTGCCTAGGAAGGCTGTGGCTGCGATCTGATGATTGCTGAGGTCTATCTGCATGAGTCCGAAGCGACCCGCAATGAAGGCGTAATCCTTATGATAGAAGATACGCGTGGCGGTCTTGTCGTTGAGGTTGCTATTGTCGCTGATGCCCACTAGGTTGTAGATGCGATCGCTGTAGATGAGGTCTATACGCCCCGATCTGTAGTAGACCGTGGTGACCTTGTGGCTAGGCGAGTAGCGGATCATCTCGGCATCAAGGTCGCTGATAGGCGTCAAGCCATCAAGTTGATGTATCTCATCGGGATGCTCTGGAGAGACGGTGCCGATGACGCCCCCTGTGGTGAAGAGTACCTGCTCGGGCAGATCGGCCACAAGCTCTACATCACCTACGGCTAGGTGCCACTGCCACAGCTGCTCCTGAGCTGCTAGCGGGAGGGTGCATAGAAGGAGCGGGAGGAGGAGGTGTATGGGGGCTTTCATAGGCTGTGCTTGGTAAGATAAGTGCGGAGCTGCTCTACGGCTCGTGTGCGGTGGCTGATGGAGTTCTTCTCTTGTGGGGTCATCATGGCAAAGGTCTTGTCAAAGTCCTCCGGCACGAAGAGGCTGTCGTAGCCAAAGCCCTCGGAACCCTCCTCGTGGTCTATGATACGTCCCGCTACACGCCCCACGAAGTGGTGCTGCTCGCCCTGACTATCGATCAGTACGATGACACACTCGAAGTAAGCGCGCCACGGCTCGGGGTGTGAGGCTAAGGAGTCCAAAAGGTGCTTCCTATTAGCCACATCGTCACCATCACGACCGGCGTAGCGGGCTGAGTGCACGCCAGGGTCACCGCCTAGTGCCTCGACAAAGAGCCCCGTATCGTCCGCAATGCAAGGCTTGTTGTAGAGGTCGTAGAGAGCTTGCGCCTTGATGGTGGCATTGCCTAGGAGCGTGGAGGCGCTCTCGTCGGGAGCTGTATAGTGTCCTAGCGAAGAGGCTGAGCGCACTTCGCAAGTATCTCCGAGCATCGTCTGGATCTCGAGGAGCTTGTGAGCATTGTGTGTGGCGAGGTAAAGGACTTTCATGTAACTTTGTGGAGGTTCTATAAGACTGATTACAAAAGTACTGAAATGAATGGGATAAGCCAAATAGATGAGCTCTGTCGCCAGTTGCCCTACTGCGAGGTGGACGCCCCGTTTGGTCCAGAGGTAGTGACCTACCGTCTGTCGCGACGCATCTTTGCGCTGCTATGGCTGGAGCATGACCCAGGCATGGTGTCGCTCAAGGTGAACCCTGACTTGATAGAGCCATTGCTAGACCGGCATAGCGACCTGCAGCCCGCCTTTCACCTCAATAAGAAGCATTGGATACAGCTGGAGCTGCCGACTAGTGAATCTGAGGCGTGGATCGCTCGGCTCCTACGTCACTCCTATGCGCAGGTGTGGCGCAAGCTCCCGAAGATCCAGCAGCGTCTCCTGCCTCTCGGAATAGACATCTACAACCAAGCACAGAATGAGCAAGATCTCCTTTGAGATAACCGAACTAGACCACCCCATAGAGAGCACCTACGACTACCTAGTCAAGCTCCTAAAGGAGAGACCCGACCTCCCCTCGGGGACCGTCATACATACGGACTATCAGACGGCGGGGCGAGGACAGCTAAACAATAGCTGGTTTAGCAGTCCTCGGCTCAATGCACTCCCTTCGATTTACCTCCGTCTAGATCGACCTTTGCAGCAGATCTGGTCTATCAGCGAGGCGACCGCCATAGCGGTTTATAAGAGCTACAAGGAGCAGCTTTCGAGCGAAGACACGATTGAGATCAAGTGGCCCAACGATATCTTCGTCAATGACCACAAGATAGCCGGCATCCTGATCCACAATGCTCTGGCCGAGGGCTCGGTCGCAGAGACGATCATCGGTATCGGCATGAATATCAACGAGGGGGCCTTCCCGCCTGAACTCCCGCAAGCGATCTCTTTGCGTCTCGTGACGGGGCAGACCAACGATGTGAAAGCTTTCCTCCGTCAGATGCTCCGTCATCTAGGGGAGCAGCTCGCTCGTCAAGACTATGCGGCACTGCACGCAGAGTACAACGACCTCCTCTACCAGCGAGGCATCCCAGCTCGCTACCGTGATGTCGCCACCGAGGAGCCGTTTGAAGCAACGATTCAGGAGGTAAGCCCTCAGGGGCAGCTCGTCCTAACGACCACCACGGGGCAGGAGCGACGCTACGCCTTCAAGGAGATTGTATACCTATAATATAAGAGTATGTCTGAGCGCACGAAGATAGAGCACCGCCCCCTCACCCATGCTGAGGTGAAGCTGATTAAAAGCTTGCAACTGGCAAAGTATCGCAAGCAGTCGAACCTCTTTATCGCTGAGGGCGAAAAGCTAATCGGCGAGATGCTCCCAGCTTATCGCTGCCAGCTACTCGTTGGTACAGAGGAGCTAGTCGAGCCACTGCTAGAGCGATGCCCCGCGAGTATTGCCGAGGCGGTTATCCTGCCTGATCCGAAGCAGATAGAGCGGGTGAGTGGACTGAAGAGCCCTCGTCCGCTACTGGCGCTTTGCGAGATACCAACCATAGAGGCTCTCCAAGCGATACAACAACCCACGCTCCTTCTAGACGATGTGCAGGACCCAGGCAATGTCGGGACGCTCCTACGCACTTGCGACTGGATGGGCATCAGACAGGTGCTCTGCACAGAGGGTTGCGCAGACGTCTATGCGCCCAAGGTGCTACAAGCGACTATGGGTGCTCTGGCGCGTGTGCAAGTCTATCGCTACACCGATAGGGCGGCTCTGCTCACGATGCTAACGCAGACGGAGATACCTGTGATAGGAACCTTCATCGATGGCGCACCGCTTCGTACGTTACGACTGGCACCTGAGCAACCTTATATATTGGTACTAGGCAATGAGGGTAATGGTATCTCGCCCGAGCTCTCAGCTCTAGTCTCTCAGCGAATTACAATCCCGTCGCCTGTCGATAGCCACTGCGAGTCACTCAACGTGGCAGTCGCCGGTGCTATCGTTATGGCGCATCTGATCCTTTAGCTAGTCCTGGCTGGGAAAACTCGACGCTGGCTCGTTACAATAATTTAGACCCAACGACAAATCGAAACGGCCCGGTGTCGGGGAAAAGTGATTTCCACCTGGATATTTCGAAATATCCACGTGGGAAATCTCAAATCTCCACGTGGATATTTTTTCTTTTCCACGTGGGCGCGATTTCATTCTTCGGAAGTTTCATTTCATTCCTCCGAAGTTTCATTTCTTCCCTACGTAGGCATTTTTTATTATTGCTGTCCGATAAAAGTTTTTCAGCGAAAGAAGAGTCGTTTATTT
>CAMCJO010000073.1 GCA_945875135.1 uncultured Porphyromonas sp. | reverse complement strand
GTTTGGTCGGAAGAATATCTATATCTTTGCATTGCGGGGGTGGATATGATCTATCCGCCCGCATAGCAAATGTTGAATACATTATAGAGATAGCAAATGCGACGAATACTACAAGTTATATGCATGATGCTGGTAGCTCTCTACGGAGCTCAGGCACAGCAGATAGACAAAGCACGAGGGGCAGTCTATGAGGAGCAGACGGGGACTCCTATACCTGCTGTCGATGTGACGTGGACTGGTGAGGGTATCACCTCGCAGGTTCGGACCGACGCCTCGGGAGCTTATACCATAGCTTATAGCGGAACGGGCCGCCTCACGGTCATATTCAATAAGTCGGGCTACCGAGCTGAGGTGCTCGAGCTGGAGTGGCCTAGTGAGGCTAACCGCCTGGAGCGTGTCACGCTCACACCGACGCTCACGGCTGCTGATATGGCAGACCTCATGACAACGGACTTCGTGATGGGCGATGATGGCGTGACGGCTGGAGATATTTCTCCGCTACTGACCGCTTCGAGAGACCCCTATACGAATAAGGCGGGCTTCCAGTTTAGCCCGATGCGCTTTAGGGTGCGTGGCTACGACTCATATTACCAATCGCAGTACCTCAACGGTATGCAGATGAATAATATGAACAACGGCTACTCCTCTTACTCCCTCTGGAATGGACTGAACAATGTGGTCCGTGTGCAAAACAATGAGGATGGTCTGCAACCAATCGACTACTCTTTTGGTAATATCGGCGGAACGATGAATATCCTGACGCGTGCCTCGGGCTATCGCCCCGGTACGACGCTTACCTTCTCAGGGAGCAATCGCACCTACAACTACCGTACGATGATAACGCACGCCACGGGTATGATGCCCGAGGGGTGGGCGATCACGGCGAGTGCCTCGCGTCGCTGGGGCAACCACTCCTACGTGCAGGGACAGTTTTACGATGCGTGGGGTTACTTCCTCTCGCTCGAGAAGCAGTTTACCCCGCAGCACTCTTTGGGCTTGGTGGTCCTAGCTGCTCCCACGGAGCGTGGTGTCGCATCGGGTACGACGCAAGAGGTGTATGACCTGGTCGGGTCAAACTACTACAATCCGAATGTGGGCTTCCAGGGAGGTTACCTGCGCAATGCACGTGTCCGCTCTAATCATGAGCCGATCATACAGCTGCAGCACTACTGGCAGATCAATGAGAAGAACAAGCTGACCACGGGTGTAGGCTACCGCTTCGGCTGGAATGCTTACTCGGCACTCAACTGGGGCAATGGTCCTGATCCACGTCCTGACTATTATCGCAACTTGCCCAGCTACTACGGCTACATGAGCGAGACGCAGGACCCCGATATGGCGGCTTACTACGAGGAGCTGTGGCACTCTGACTGCAACATGCGCTACATTGACTGGGATCGACTATACAATATTAATAGGAACAACTATCAAGTCATTTTCGATGAGAAGGGACGTCAGATCGCTGAGGGTAATCGGAGTATCTATGTTGTCGAGGATAGACGGTCGGATCAGCGTCAGTTTAACTTCGCTACCACTTGGAATGCACTCATCAACAAGCACCTCCGATTTGACCTAGGTGCTAACTACCGCCTGAACCGCACGGCAAACTTTAACGTCATCGCCGACCTCCTCGGCGGAGACTACTGGCTAGACATCGACAAGTACTCCGAGCGAGACTTTGCCCAGGATCCCTCTAAGTCTCAGGTAGACCTCGATCATCCCAACCGAGTGGTCGGGGTAGGGGACAAGTATGGTCACAACTACCTAGCGCACATACAGGAGGCTGAGTTATGGGGCAACCTCTGGGGGCAGTCTCGACATGTGGACGGCTACTTAGCTTTTACCGCAGGCTGGACAGGTATGCACCGCGAGGGTTTGCAGCGTAGAGGACTTTTCCCAGATAACTCCTTCGGAGACTCGAAGCATCTGAACTTCCTCAACTATGGTGTCAAGGGAGGCATCACCTACAAGATCTCAGGTCGTCACTACCTAGTAGCAAATGCCTCCTGGACGCAGCGTGCGCCTTACTTCGCAGATATCTTCGTGTCGCCTCGTACGCGTAATCAGTATGTGACTGATCCTCGTCCTGAGCGTATCCTGTCGGGAGATGTGAGCTATGTGCTACGTTCGCCTTTTGTCAAGGGGCGTATCACCGGCTTCTACACGCACTTCTACGACAAGACGGACAATATGAGCTTCTACGATGACGGCTACAGAGCATTCTCTAACTATGTCTTGACAAATATCGAGTCGACCCACATGGGTGTCGAGGCTGGTATGGAGTTCAAGATCACGCCGGCTCTGACCGCTATCGCTGTGGTAAGCTACGGACAGTATCGCTATGCCAACAATCCGGACTACGTCCAGACGGTCGACAATAGTCAGAAGCTCCTAGAGCAGGATCGTGTCTACTGGAAGGGCTTCCACGTATCGGGCACGCCACAGACGGCGGCAAACCTGAGCGTCTCGTATCAGTTCCCCTTCTATATGTGGGCGGGACTGGATCTCAACTACTTCGGGCGTAGCTTCATCAGCTTGAACCCCATCCGTCGCACGGACAAGGCTCGCGCTAGTCTTGACTACGACTACGTTCGTCAGGAGGTCTTCCCTGGCGGCTTCACGCTTGATGCCAACGTGGGTTACTCGTGGCGTATCAAGTCGGGCGTCTACCTACGTCTCAACCTCTCGGCCTCTAACCTGCTCAACACAAAGACCCTCCGCAGCGGTGGTTACGAGCAGCTACGTGTCCGCTACACCAAGGATGGCAAGATGATGAGACCTTTCGATAGTCGCTACTTCTACATGTACGGCACGACCTTCTTCTTCAACGCTGCACTACAGTTCTAACCCCCTTAAAACGGATGAATAGTATGACACATATATATAATAGACTCATCGTCGTGGTCGGCATGCTCGCCTTGCTGACGAGCTGTCAGTACAACAAGATCGACCCGCCACAGGAGCCCAAGCCACGCCCTCTCTGGGAGCGGACGATGACGATCCAAGAGCTCAAAGCGCTCTACCAGTCGAAGCCTGTACAGGTCGTGCCTGATGCCGTAATCGTCGGTCAAGTCATCTCGGACGATAGCGAGGGCAACATCTACAAGTCTATCTACCTACAGGACGAGACGGGCGGTATCGAGTTCAAGGCGGGACTCGTCAACTCCAACCTCCTCTACAAGCGCGGCTCTAAGATAGCGATCCGCTGTCACGGGCTGACGCTCGGTAAGTATGGCGGTGTCGTCACGCTGGGCAAGAGCTCTACCGAGCCAAAGTACGAGAATGCGTACCTCCCCGAGCAGATGACGCCTCGCTTGGTGCGCTGTGACAACAGTCGTCAGCCACTCGTCTACCGCACGCTCACCATTCCGACGCTCTCACCTGAGTATGCCAATACGCTGATACGTCTTGAGGGTGTACAGTTTGTCGATAGCGAGCTAGGTCAGACTTATGCCGATGCGGACAATAAGACGAACGTGCCCGCTGTGGAGCGTCAGATCGAAGACCAGCAGGGCAACCGTGTCGTACTGCGCTCGAGTAGCTATGCGCTCTTTGCTGGCAGGCAGATCCCTGAGGGCTCTGGCAATATCACCGCCATCCTCGGCTACTTCAATGGGAAGCCTCAGCTCCTCATTAGCCTAGAGAGTGATGTTAACTTCACCAGCCCACGATTTCAGACGACTAAGTAACGGAGGCTCTACGGAGCTTCGCTCAAGAATTTAAGAAACAGAGTTAGACCCAGATATGAAGACACTCAATAAACTTGCGACGAGACGACTACTCCTCGCTATCCTCACCATCGCTCCGCTGCTCGCTGTGACCAGCTGTAAGGATGAGATGGACTACTATGAGAAGCCCTACGTGACGCTCTCACCAAACTTCACCGACAATACAATCCCCTTCAAGCAGGATGGTGGTACGCAGGAGCTGACCATCGAGACCAATAGACGCTTCTCGATCACCTTCGGCGAGGGTGCCGAGTGGGTTTCGGCGACTCCTATGGAGGCGACCGAGGGAACGCACCAGATCACCATCACGGCACTCCCTAACAGAAGCGAAGATGCTCGTGAAGCTCAGATGATCATCAAGACCTCTACGACACAGCACGTCTACCTGATCATGCAGCTCGGCAGCACTGGCAAGGGAATCACCTACACCTCGCTCGCTGAGATTGCTAAGCTAGGTGAGGGGCTAGACCAAGACGGCAAGACCATCGACCAAGACCTGCGCATTCGCGCTACGGTCACGACTCATGCCGAGACGAAGCAGTTCCCCTTTGCTGGTTTCCACTACATACAGGACGCTGAGGGCAATGCGCTCGTCCTGACGGTGCCCAAGGGCGAAGATCCATTGAAGTTTGGCGATGAGGTAACCGCTAAGCTCAAGGGAGCTAAGATCTCTAACTTCAACGGAACCATACAGCTACAAGTCTCACGCGCACAGATGTCTATCGTGCCCAACAAGCCGATCGAACCGATCGAGACTACGCTCGCTGAGGTCATCGCAGGCAAGCACCCGAATCAGTACGTCCGTGTCAAGGATGTCCAGTTTGTCAAGCCAGACGTACCCTTCTTTGACCCAGCTAGCACCTACTCCTCTACACGCCATCAGATTGTTGATAAGAGTGGCAATAAGACCAATCTGGAGGTCTGGAAGACAGCCACCTTCCGTGATGAGAAGGTGCCCTCTGGTAGCGGTAGCATCACGGCTGTCGTGACGGTCAATAAGACCTTCTTCAACCTCCGCCCCACGCTACGTAGCGACATCAAGCTGGATCAGCCACGCTTTGACGTGGGTGGTGGCAATCAGCCCAACCCTAATCCTAACCCTAATCCTAACCCTAATACGCAGGGAAACGTCTATGGAGTCGATCTCTCGCAGACGGCGCGTACGATACCCTTTGCAGATGATTTCTCTAAGGGTGGTGAGGATAATAAAGACTTTACGCTGCCTGGCTGGCTCAACAAAGACTTAGTGGGTGGACGTAAGTTCCAGAAGAGATCATTTGGCAATGTGCACTATGCGCAGGCAAGTGCCTTTAAGTCTACTGTTCCTGAGAATAAGTGTGTCCTCGTCACGCCACGCCTACAGATGAAGGCCGGCAGTAGCTACACGGTCGACTTGACTTATAGCACCGGTCACACCAATGGTGCTACGCTTACCATCCAGCAGCTAGACAAAGACGGCAAGCTGGTGAAGACACTAGAGGTGATCAATGATCAGAGCAGTCCTAGCGGTTACGGCAACCAGCACTATAAGAAGAGTTACACGATCACAGGCTCTGCCGATGCGGGCTACATAGCTCTCCTCTACGAGGCTTCGCAGAATCCTCTTCACACCACCACTTACCAAGTGGAGGCACTCACGGTCAAGTAGCCTTTCCTAGAACTATCTCAACCAAGCGGAGCCTCTGAGCTTAACCTTGAGAGCCAGTCCCCCGAGCGGGTAGGTCTCTCCGAAAGGTAGTCTCAGAGGCTTCGCCTTTTGTTATCCCCATTACTTCAAAGAGCTATGTACTCTCCTCACTATAGACGTTCACACCGCCAGATGAGACTGTTGCAAAAGTCAACAGTCTCACAATCTTGCTTGCAAGATTGTCCAGACTTTGCAGAAAGGATGAAGCGCAAGGCGCTGAGGGTGAGGTCTGAAGGGAGCATACCTCCGTATGTGACCGAAGCCGAATCCCGAAAGCAACACAGCGATTCGCCTTTATGCAACAGTCGCCAGATGCTCCTACTCGTAGGTTGGTTGGCACTCCTACTCGTTGGTTGTAAGCCGCAAGGCACTTCACAGCCCGAGCTACCTACAGAGCTAGCCCTCTATGACCGTACAGGTGCCTCCGCGCGGGTCGTTAACCCCGAGCCGTTAGACTTCTTCGTGACAGTCGAGGCGCCGACTAGCTGGACGCTCACCGCGTCGCCCGATGCCTGGCTCACCGTATCCCCGAGCGAGGGCAATGCGGGCAAGCAGGAGGTGATCGTCTCCATCTCTGCCAACGAGGGTGGGGAGCGCCAAGCTCAGCTGACACTCTCAGCCAATGGCAAAAGCGTCACTTACGCCATCACCCAGCAGCAAGCAGCTGGGCATATGGGTGGCAGTGGCGAGTATGGCAGTGAGACAATCCTGGGCGACGTCTCTCTCCTAGAGGCTCCTAAGCTCTCGGGGCGTAGCTCCGCTTACTACATCACCCACCGAGTAGAACAGGGACAGCGTGTCAACTTCTCTGTCGAGTATGACGTCGTCTACCACCATCCTATCTGGGTTTGTTATAGTGCCGATGACTACACCTGTCAGCGACACACAGGGCGCAGTGACGCTTGGAGCTGGGACCCCTTTGTGCCGAGTCAGTACGAAGTCACGCGGAGTGCTTTCAAGGGGTATGACCGCGGACATATTGTCGCATCGGCTGATCGTCTTTACTCAAAGGAGGCGAACGAGCAGACCTTTTACTATACCAATATGAGTCCGCAGCGAAACAACCTCAATACGGGTGTGTGGCTACAGCTCGAGCAACTGGTACAGAAGTGGGCGCGCAATAGTCATCTGCGTGACAAGCTTTATGTGGCCAAGGGGGGTACCCTGCGAGAGGGGGAGACCCTCGGTGTCACCGTGGGTGGCATCACCGTGCCGCGCTACTACTGGATGGCTATCCTGGCGCAGCGTGGCGACCACTATCAGGCGATCGCCTTCTGGGTGGAGCACACCCGTCCAGCTCAGGTCGACCGTCCTCGCACCGTCGCTATCTCTATCGACCAGCTAGAGAAGCGCACTGGGCTAGACTTCTTTCACAACCTCCCCGACAACATCGAGACCCGTGTCGAGGCCGCGCACCCCACGGACGACCTCTCCCTCTGGCCCGGCATCTAGCGTCGATCGTCAGCTTGGCGGAGTCTAAGTAATAGCCTCCCATTGCATATCTCAAATTCATAGACTATCTTTGCTGTAGAGTATCACATCTAACAATAAGACTTACTATGAAACGAGCACAGCTACTCTTTTTGGTCCTCACATGGCTATCTTGTGTGACATTGACAAATGCGCAGAGCCTGACTATCGAGACCAATCCGACAGACCTGCCAGACGAACTATCCAGCATGGCACTCCTAGGCTCTAGTGGCAATGGCCGCTACCTCTATGGTGCTCTGCGTGGTCGTGGCTTCGCTCTCGATACGAAGACAAACAAGTACGCCATCTATGGCGACGAGACGACCACCTGCGAGGTCGTCGGCATATCTTCTGACGGCTGGTCTCTCCTGCAGACAGCATCGGCTGGCGAGCAGTCTGGACTATCTAATGGGGTTGTACTAGTACCTCTAGACTCCACCAATGGGGAGCATAGCATATTCGTCACATCGCCCGACCCCGATCACCCTTACTTCACTCTCTGGCACCTAACCAGTGATGCTAAGTACTTTTGCGGTACGATCCTCGACTCTGGCTGGGAGTCTATACCAGTCATCGGAGAGCGCAGTGCTGATGGCAAGAGCTATAAGGTAAGCACGCTGCCCGTCCCTGACAAAAACCCTCTAGGCACTACGCCGCAGCAGTTTAGACTGATATATGTAAGCGAAGATGGTGCTACACTAGTAGGCTTTCTAGTGAAGGAGAGTGGTAACCTAGCGACCGTCATGACCTATCAAAGAAAGGCTGATGGCACCTATGGACTACAGTTCCCCGCAGATGATGTGCTCTTTGACCACAGCATCACAGTGCCTCCCTTCCCTGAGTATGACGACTATGTGACTGCGACCTCCGATCCAGACGATCCTAATTACGATGAGCAAAAGCTACAAGAGCAGGAGGACGCTTACAACAAAGCGTGTGACGAGTACTACCGACTCTTCGACCTCTTCTCTCGCAATCTCGCTATGAAGCAGCACTCCCTCGCAGTAGGTGGCAAGGGACGCTATGCTCTGGTGACTGTCGTCGAGAATGGCGTGGATGATGAGGGCTTCCGCTTTACCAAGGCGGTCAAGTATCTCTCTGTAGATCTGACGAGTGGCAAAGCCGAGCTGGTCAATTATCCCGAAGGAACCTCCGAAGAGGTCAATCCTCGCGACCTCCTAGGAGAGCAGCGTGACCTTCTCTATGCGTCTCCTGTCAGTGGTCGCTATTGGGATGCTTTCGTCTACACTCATGATCAGAAGACGCTCTCACTCGTAGAGTGGGTCAAGGAGCAGACGCAGCAAGACTTCTCTACCTTCTACTCCATGCCAGATCCCGTATCGGGCGAGCCTACCATCCACACAGGCTGGCCTGAGGTGAGCTTAGACGGTAAGACGGTGACGCTCTTAGGCTATCCAAACGAAACCTCCAAGACTTATCGCAACAGCTACTTCCGCTTTGGGCAGAGCATCCTACCCATCGCACCCGTATGCGGTGCCATGGAGCAGGACTTGAGATTTGACGGAGAGCTACTCCACGTCGCTGAGCCTAGTTGCATCTACCTCTTCAACGCGCAGGGAGAGCTACTCTATCAGAGTGCACAGACCACGCAGCTAGACATGGCTCCCCTACGTCACACGCTGCCGCAGGGTGACTACATCGTCCTAGCAGTGAGTGCTCAGGGTAGCTCCGCCTCACTCAAACTCTCGCTATAAGCTATCCGACTTTTACCGGACAGCGTAAAGTTAAAGACAGGCTCTCTCGAAGAGGTTTCTCATCGGGGGAGCCTATCTGTCTGCATCCGTAGAGCGTATCTTAGCCCAAGTTTCACGGGAGGGATCGTGTAATGGTTGCTGGGTGCGGGCGGGAGCGTT